>JAFXKH010000057.1 GCA_017531795.1 Clostridia bacterium | reverse complement strand
TAACGATCGTTCATATCCTGCAAGGTATCTGCGAGCATACTCCCTCTGCCGTAGACCACTTCGTTTTCACCACCGTTTATCGTTTCCGCCGTTACGGTCATACCGCGCTCGTCCATATCTATGCCAATAGTGTTGACCATAAGTCGTGTTTCCACTTCTGCGTTCGGCACGAGCGGTGTGAGTGAAAGGAATATAAAGCCTAAGAGCAAACCGAATACGAGCAAGGTGTTCTTACGTTTTCTGTTCAATTTTATCAAAACGCTTTCTCCTTATTTTATTGATTGTTGCCGACAGTAAGACGACGAGTGGCAGTCCATACTGCGCTATAACGGAGGGGATCCACATAATTCTCGTCATAAACTCCGTCACGCGGTTGAGTTCGTTAAAGATCATACTACTTGCGAAGAGAAGTACGGAAACGAGTACGGTCGTAATCTTACCTGCTTTGCTTCCTATCGAGTATTCTACGCTACGGCAGATAAACAGCATCATCAGTCCTGCGGATAACAGTACCGCCGACAGCCAAAGCGTATACACTATAAGGTCTACTCTACCGAACTTATAACTGCCTGCGCCGTACTGTGTCATATTGCTGACGTTATGCCCGTAAGTCAATACTTCGGTCATATCCCCGTAAGCTGAAAACAGCGCGGTGGAAAATACCAATATAAATGCAAAGCCTACCAGCACGGCGATAAGCGAAAAATATACTTTTTTGCCACCGCCTTTGACTTTTCCGCTGAGAGCAAGCAACAAGGTAAAATCCCCGAACCAGAGCGCAAACGGATACGTTCCTGCAACCGCTTTGCCAACGCCCTCGCCTGCTATGGGCAGAATATTCGCAAAGTCCACTTCGGGCAAGGTCATAAAGCACAGGGCTATCATACTCACAACGACGAGCGGGGCTATTATTTCACTCAGTCTGCCCGTCGCGGAAAAGGGCTTGAAGGCGAAGTACGCGATCAGCGCTATAAGCGGTAATAAATGCACGGGAGTCATCGTAGCAGAATATACGGAAGTGGAAAAGAAACTGCGTATATCCGCAAGGATAATGAAAAGCTTGAAAAGATAAAAACCACTCGCCAGCAAAAGTATCCCGCGCGATAAAGTTTTACCAAGCGCGCCCGATAAAATTTCGAAAAGATTACTTTCTCCGCTGATATGCAAAATGATAAAAACGACAACTGCGAGAAGAAAATCAACGCTCATCGCAATAATCATTGCGAGAAAACTGTCGCGCTCGGATACTCGCATCAAAAGAACGGGAAGCATAAACATTTTCATCGCAATCGCAAGCAGAAAGGTTATGCAAATGAATTGTCTTAAATTTACTTTATCCATTATCTCTCCCCTTTTTTACTCTGGCGCGTGGAATTGACGTGCGGAATACTTTTCGGTCGGCGAATACTGTCTACTATCGGGGTTTTCAGCAAGCCGTCCTGCTTGTCTCTCGAAATATCGGGAGCGTATGGCGCAAGATAGGGCGTTTCGTATGCGTTCATACCCGAAATATAGAGCGCGAGGAATACTCCGCATACCAACAGTCCGTATATTCCAAGCGTTCCACCTATCACGGTAAACGCGACTCTGAGTATCGCCGTACTTGATGCAACGTTAGGCACGGTATACGCAGATATGGACGAAAGCGCGACTATCATTACCGCAGGCGAGCCGATAAATCCCGCCTTAACCGCAGTATCACCCAGCACGAGCGCGCCTACAACGCTCATTGCCAAACCCATTGCCTGTGGCATTCTTACCCCAGCTTCCCTTATTATTTCAAACAAAAAAGTGACGAATAGTATTTCCACAAGGGGCGGAAAGGGTACGCCCTTGGTCGCGTTCATAATCGTCAATAGAAGCTGTAAGGGCAGTACGGAAAAATGATAAATTTCCAGAGCCACGTACAGCCCCGGCAAAAATATTCCTATCATAAGCGCGACTATTCTCGTTACGCGGAGAAAGGATGCGAAAGTCGAGCGTTCGTAATAATCTTCGGGCGATTGCACGTCCTCAAAGAACATAAACGGCAACGTCAGGACTATGGGCGAACCGTCTACGAATACCGCCACTCGTCCTTCAAGAATTTTCGCAACGACTATATCGGGTTTCTCGCACGAGCCGATTTGATTAAAGATAGAATACGGGCGAGGTTCTAAATAGGTCTGAACGTAATGCGCATCAATTATGCCGTCTATATCAATAGCCGTCAGTTTTTTTCTGATTTCGCTTATGACCTTTTCTTCCGCTATACCGTCCACGCTTACTATCGCTACGTCCGTTTTCGTGCGTCTGCCTATTTTCAGCCTTTCAACTTTGAGTTTTTCCGTTTTCAGTTTTCTCTCAACAAGCGAAAGATTGGTCTTTATGCTTTCAATAAACCCCTCTCTCGGCCCTTTTATTACTCCGCTGGTGGGTGGCTCTGCGACCGCCCTCGTTTCATACTTTCGAGCGTTTATGAGCATAAGTCCGTCCTGTCCGTCCAAAGCGAGTATAGCATCCCCCGCAAGAAGTCCGTCAAGCGCTTCGCTTTCCTTTTCAATGCGTTTGAACTCATAATTTATAAGAGCGCATTTTTCCAGACTGTCGTAATTCGGACGGCTTACTTTCGCATTTTTTACAGCAAAAAGTATCGCTCGGAGCGCAGACGCGTCAGTCAAGTCTACAGATGCCACCGTCTTCCCTTTCGTTTCGCCGAAAGTGAACTCGCTGACGGCAAAAAAGGAAGGCGTTGACACTTTACTCAATAATTTGTCAATTCTTTCCACGCCGTTAGGTTGCGTAAATATTTGTTAATTATACGAAAATGCCAAGCGAAATGTAATACAACGATTTGATATGAGCAAGTTTGTCACCAATGGCCAAGAGTAACGTAAAACAGCCCACGGCTATAAGCGGTGAGCTGTTTCTTTTATGGAGATTATTTTATAAATCGTTATGGAGATTATTTTATAAACTCGTTATAGAGCGATTGTATTGCTTTTTCATAATCGGCGTCTTCGACTGCTACGATAATGTTCATTTCGCTTGAACCCTGATCTATCATACGGATATTTATGTCCGCTTCTGAAAGGGCTTTACATACGCGAACTGCCGTTCCTTTCATTCGACTCATACCGTGACCTACGACAGCGATAAGAGCAAGACCTTTATCCACTTCCAGCGTGGTGGGATTACAACGTTCTTTTATCGTGGCAACCGCTTCGGCAAGTACGCTGTCTTCGACGGGATCAATAACGAGAGTTACGGTGTCAATACCCGTCGGCATATGTTCGAGAGAAATGTTGTTTTCATAAAGCACGTCAAGAAGGGCTTTACAATATCCGACTTCGTTGTTAAGCATTTGCTTTTCAAGGAAAATTCCAACGAAATGTTTACTACCTGCTATACCCGTTATTACGTTTTCTTTACGCTTGAACTTACCGCGCAAAATGTCTTCGTACTTGACGATCATCGTGCCTTTGGCTTCGGGGTGGAAGGTATTACGAATATTGATGGGGATTCCTGCAACGTTGACGGGGAAAACGGCTTCGGGGTGAAGTACGCTCGCTCCCATATATGAAAGTTCTCGGAGTTCTCTGTACGTTACCATTTCAATAACGGCAGGATCTTTTACTATACGGGGATCGCATACCATAAAGCCGTCTACGTCCGTCCAATTCTCGTATATGTAAGCGTGAACGGCGCGCGCTACGATCGCGCCCGTAATGTCCGATCCGCCACGGGAGAACGCCTTTATTTCGCCCTTTTCATCCAAGCCGTAAAAACCGGGAACAACTGCTTTTTTCGTTTGCGCAAATCGCGCGTAAGCGAGTTTTTGCGTTTCTTCCGAGTCCAATACGCCCTTCTTGAAACGGATAATTTCCGTTGCGTCTATGAACTCATAGCCAAGAAAAGGCGCAAGGATTTTTGCCGAAAGGTACTCGCCACGGCTTACGATATAATCGTACGACGCTCCGCTCATTGCGTTCGAGTAAATCTTGTCAAACTCTGACGAGAAATCTACGTCAAGAGCAAGACCGCTTATTATATCAGTAAAACGGCGTTCGATTATATCCATAATCTCTCGCTTTTTGCTCTTCTCTGCTTCATAAAGACTGATGAGAAGATCTGTTACTTTAATATCCGACGAATCACGCTTGCCTGGAGCGGATACGACCACGTATCTCGCCTCTTTGTCTGCAATCACGACGTCACGAACCTGAGCAATACTTTTGGCGTTCGCCATTGACGTACCGCCAAATTTAAGTGCTTTTACTGCCATATATCTATCCTTAAAAAATTGTATTCTATTTGTTTATGTCACGGGCTTCCATATAATAGCGTTTTTCGTGCGCTTCGCCCATAGAGAATGTTTTTCTCGGTAAGTTACCGTTTGCGCCGACGTAACCGAAAAATTCCGCTTTGGAAATAGCCGGCATTTTTATCGTCACAGCGCCGTTCTTTGCAAGACGAGTTAGTTCGTCATCGCCGTGTATGTAATCCACTTTTGCTTCGCCGTGAGTGGCAAGGTATTCGTCAACTACGGCTTGCGTTACTTGGTAAGCGCGTATTTCGCTTTCGCAAGCGGGAACAAGGTTGTCCCCTGCGCTTACGCTTACGCCACGCTTTTCGCATTCCGCCACGTAATACTCCACGAATCCCTTCGCATTAAAGAGAGCGCGGTGGATGGGCTCGAAAACGATCGCTTCAGAGCGCAGATTTTCAATCTCTACGACAGCGTAACGGGCGCGTTCTGCGCGCTTATCCCCTGCTTTTTTGTATTCTTCATAAAGCGCCTTACCCGAAGCTAACGAGTGGTTGCCGTCGCCAACAAGCACGAAAGGTTTTCCGTCGCGCAATGCTTCCTCTTCCATTTCTTCTAATCTTGAAAGAAGATCGTCGGCGTTCGCAATGAGCCAGCCCTCCAACCGTCCGCCTTCGCCCAGGTCTACGTCGTAAACTTTTTCGCCTTTTTCCGCTTTTTCTACGACACTCTTCTTCTCATCGTCGATAAGACAAATAACGTGCGAAAGATCAAGGCGTGATGCTTTTTTTACTTTAAGGCGAGGGGGTATACGTTCTATGACCGTGCCTTCGGTAGCGCGGACGAGCGTGTCTCGTTTTTCATAACTGTACGCTTCAAGGTCGATTATGCATACAAGACCTTCCCTTGCGCCTGCCTTTATCGTGCGACGAACGAGAATAAGTCCGTCAACGGGAGTAAGGGTTTGGGCGTATTCTTCGGAAGCTTGCTTTATTCCCTCCGTACGCGCGTCTATTTCCCCAAGGTATACTTCAGGACAAATCAAACGCAACGCGCTGGGAACATCACCTACTTTCTTCTCTACGTTTTCCCAATATTCGGGTGAGGACGTATACTGGTCGCAGGCAACGACCGCCCATTTGTCGAAATTATCTTTCGGAAGAAGAAAATCTCCTGCCTTTATTATACTCATTATCTGCTCCTTCTTCTTTTTCTTCTGCCCGTTGCTTTCAGTCCGTATACTTCTTCAATAACGTCGTTAAGCATAATTGCATCGTAATATCTATCTAATTTTCCTTCTTTCGCGACAGAAATAACTCCCGTTTCTTCGCTTACGACTATCGTTACGACGTCGTACTGCTCTGTCACGCCAAGAGCCGCGCGGTGTCTTGTACCAAGTTCTCGGGAAAGAGTCTGGCTTTGCGAAAGCGGAAGGAAACAGCCTGCCGAAAGTACGCGGTTACCGCGGATAAACACCGCGCCGTCGTGAAGGTTGGCGTTGGTATTGAACAAACACTCAATAAGTTGCTGACTTATTTTTGCGCCTAATTCCGTACCGCTTTCAAGGATATGCGCAGGTACGCTCTGATTGGTGAGTATGATAAGCGCGCCAATATTGTTCTTCGACATATTGAGAATCGCTTTTACGAGGTCGTTTGCCGAAGCGCGTAAATCGTCCTCCGTACAGTCGTAAGCCTTGACTTCTCTACCGCCCTCAGTCTTTGACGCCATGCGAAGTATCGTTCTGCGTAATTCGTGAGGGAAAAGTACGATAATAAGTACGACTATTACCATAAGACCGCTACCGAATATTCCGCCGAAAAGGGGGAAAGAAAGTAGCGAACTGGTAAGGAGCATTAAAGTAGCTGTCAATATTGCAAGAAACTTTATTATTGCCGTGTTCTTGTTCTTTCTCAGCATTGCTGACGTGAAATATATGATAAGGAATATTCCAATAAAATCAATAATGCTGACTACGATTCTTAAAGGCGTGGAAAACTCCGCTGTAAGGTTATCTGCGAAACCTTCGAAAAACGGAACTTTGTGAGATAAGCCCGGAGAGGATACGCCCAGTCCGACGGCTATTACCCAAAACGCCATTGCAATGCCAAAGCAAATAAGTTTGGCAATTATATCTTTGACGAAAATCGCCTTCAATACTTTTATGAAAGCGTTATCCTTATTGTTTGTTTGTCCTTTCTGATATTTTGCCATACGGTAATATTATAAACCTTTATGAGTTTTTTTTCAATAGTTTTAATGCAGATATTTTTAGTTTTTTTCTTCACAAAGCCAAAAATTTCAAAACAGCCGTGGAAGTTTGCTCTTTATGGAAACGCCACGACTGTTTTTTTGTTAATCTTTATCGAAATCATCAAACGGATCTATGGGCCCGTTCGGTGGCTCTGCTCCGCTTTCGGGAGAACTTATGTCTACGTAAATATCGTTCTCCTTCGGTTCTTCATAATCCATACCGAAAACGGCAAACTTGACGTTCGGTCTGTTCTTCGGATCGGTAGCGTATTCCCTTTCTTTCTTACGAACGTAAATGACGAGTGGAATTATTACCGCTATGCAAATTACGAATATTGGTATTGACGATACGAGTGGAATTGTCAGCCACGCATACGAACCAATTTCCGCCTTGCTATCCGTCATTGCCTTAACGAAGCCTTCCGCAGTAAGCGATTTTACTACCGTTTCCGCAACGACAGCCATTTGATTTGCGTAGTCGGAGTTTCTGCTCTTTAAGTTGCTCAGAGTGTCCATAGGGGTATGTCTAAGATTATCACCCTTATTGCTTTCTCTGTCGAAGGAAAAAGATTCTCCCGCTGATGAAGTAAAGGCGCATACGTTGTAGTTATCAAAATATTGCACTACGTCCGACATAAGCGACGGGGGCGTGTACGGTAAACGCTCCACGAGTTTGAGCGCGTAATCGATTTGCGTTGCGCTCGGCTCGGTCAAATAACCGTCAAAGCCCGCTTTGCTCGCTACGTCCATAATGAATTTACCGTGCGTGCGTGCCGTTTCATCAAAGTACGCGTGTAATTTATCTCCGCCCAAACCGTCTACGTTTATGGCAAGAAGCAGATTGTTTCTGCCTTGATTTCCCAGGTCGCTGAGATATTTTTTGGAGCCGTACGAGTCGATTTTGCTCATACCGTAAAACACGAAATCTACGTCTACCGTAAGATTCTTTTTTACGTCGGGATGGGCGAAATACGTAGCGAGAGCAAGCACGGTAGCCGTTCCCGTAGCGCACGAAGCGCCTTCCGCTTTCGAGCCTTCAAAATACGCGTAACCCTTCATACCGTTATACGACGCAATATTGACCGTATCGTATACGTTGTCGTAACTCGCGCCAATAACGATTTTTCCGTTCGTCGTGTTTTTTCCGCCGTAAACGGTCGCAACTACGTTCTGCGAATCAAACGCGTCGCCGTACGTCGTAGTATGCCCGTTTATTTTGTTTACTGAAAGCGTATCGAAATCATAACCTGAAAGATAATTGTGTATCCACTCCGACGCCTTTTCTTCCCCGTCTTTCTCCGTACTTTTCGTTTGCGACGTACGGTTGGGGTTTGCTTTCAAAAAGTCTTCGTGCAGGTCTGCCAGACTTGTGGCGGTGAAAAGTTCGGTTTTGGGAGGCATAACTTCGGTTGCGCATCCGCTAAATGCCAACGCGCTTAATGAAAGCATAATCAATAATATAGTAGCAATTATTTTTTTCATACCAACCCCATCACTAAATTGATCGTCGTATAAATAACGTACACGCCGTTAAGCATACAGTATATCACGCAATACGAATAAAAAAGTCGAGGCGTAAACCTTTTCGGCATTCTCGTTTTTGCTTCAAACAGCGCGCAAAGCAGAACGAACACGCCTATGATAAGGAATCGCGCGAGCGTTTCTCCATACACCGAAAGCGTAGGAAACGGAAGATAAAGCAACGTAAACAGCCCGTATGCGAGATTTCCTACGCCGTAAAAGACGCGAAGAACGTACTCCATATCCGAGACCGATTTATGGCCGAGCATACGAAAAGGTCCGTGCGCCAACAACCGCGCAACTTGGTATACAAGCATCGGAATCAATCCTGCCGTTAAAATGGCAACCAACTCGTTTCCGAGAATTGCGTTGACGTATTGATTGTAATTACCCGTTGCCAGTAAATACAATATACTGCGTCGCATTCCGTACCAATTTCCAAAACAGAGAACGAGATAAAACAGAACGTGAAGCAGTACGTTCGGAATCTTCTTCTCCGTCAGAATTTTCGTAAAGAGAGAGGGCTTTTGTGTTTTTATTTCCAGGTTTTCCATTTTGTGAATTATACCTCAGACAATATTCGCATTATCATATTTTCGCTTGCGGTGGAGCGCGGAAGTACGCTTGACTTAACGTCTTCGTCTATTCGCGCAAGTTCGCGTATTATTCTTTCTAATTTCTCCGCGCCGAACTTTCGGGCTTCGTTTCTCGTTGCGTATATTACGTTGGACTTCAACCCGAGTATATTCGTAAGAACGGTATCTTTTTCAGTCAACGCGTAATATAATTTTCGAAAATGATTTTGCAAAAGTCCGAACAGCACTTCGGGCTTTTTTTCGTCATCGGAAAAGGAATAATAAATTTCCATCGCTTTCTTACCGTTTTTTGATGAAATCGCCTTGGATAATTCCCAGACGGCAAACTCCGAATCCTTTTTCACGAGAGTACGCACGTCGGCTTCGGTTATTTTTCCGCCGTAACGGTAGCTTGCAAGTTTGGCGAACTCGTTGCTTATTCTTGACAAATAATTCTTGCAATACCCACAAAGCAGTTCTGCCGTTTCTCTGTCTATCTGCGTGTTATATTTTCGCGCTTCGTTGGCTATCCAGCCGATAAGGAATATTTCTTCCGTCGGCGCGCAGTCAATTTTTTCCGCGCGGTCAAAAAAGCGCGTTATACCCGACTCTTTTTTCTCCCCTTTTCCTTTTTTAGCCTTGGGAGGATTTTTTACTAATAATATATTATTTCCCCAATTCAGGTCTTCCAAACCCATAACGTCAGTCACGTTATCAACGATTATCAACCGCCTTTCCGAGAGCAACGGCATACCTATAAGAGCGTTCCGCAATTCCTGCGCGGACGGGGATTCTAAGTGCGTGACGTTAAGTTGGGGCATTTCGATTATCGCCGTGATTTTTTCCTGCGCAATCGTCTTTAAGAACTCGTCGTCACCCGTAAGAAGATAAAAGGTTTTTATTATCCCTTTCGCAAGGGTGTTTTTTAACTCGGAGAACCTCATACGGCTATTTTACCATAAACTTTGTATTTAAGCAACTTTTTCTTTACAATACTATAATATATTCGTTAAATGAAAATTAAAATCATCTGTTTTTATTATTTATTAATAATCCATTTTTATTGTTTCATCTGCTTGTTATATATAAAGGCCTGGATGAAACCAAGCCTTTCCGTTTTTATTCGGGAGATACGTCTTTTTCATTTTCTCTGAACCGAATCTCGCTAGCCCGACGGTGGTGATTGATCAGAACGCCGTTTATTACGAGTTCAAAGGTATAACCGAGAAAGTTTGCCGCTTTTTCGCACATTACCATACGGGGAAGATATATTTGCAAGTACTCCATAGGAGCAGAGGTGGCTTTCATCAATAAAACAAGGCGAATTATATGCTTTGCTTTATCCACCACGACGTAATTCTTCTTTATGGACATATTTACTCTGTCGTGAATATCGTGCTCGTCATAACCTTTTTTATTCACTCTTGAACGGTGCGCATCCGATTTATCCGCTATTTGCAACGCCGCGGAAATGGGAGTGGATGCTACGCCCACTTCCTCCTCGTGATTGCCTACGGCATTTGCTATGCAGGAGGCTTCGTTCGGATCCATACCCATGCGTACGAGTACGTTATACGACAACACGCCTCCCGTAAGACCGTGAAACTTGCGATTGAAGGTGTTGCCGATATCGTGTATCCAGCCCGTAATTTCACCAAGTTCTATCGTACGCTTATCAAAACCGAGTTCACGCAGGATATTTGCCGTGACGGTAGAAACGTAACCGACGTGACGCGCGCCGTGTTCGGTATAACCGAGTTCTTCAAGATAAGACTGCTGTCTATTAATAAGCGCGTTAAACTCGTCGTTCTTTTTTACGTCAGCAAGAGTAATGCGTTTGTAAATCATACTTCCCTCCCGTTTTATATTATTCGCCTTTGATTTTTTTATACGAAGAGTCATTATCCCAATTAAAGCGCAAAGTGAGTTCTCCGCCCAGCGCCTCAACGGCGTTCCTGAGTTCAATATAATCGGCGTAATCGCAGGTTTCCGCTTTCTCGCTCAACAGTTCAATAGCGCGTGGATCGTCGTACGCTGAAAGAAGTTGCGCGCCGTAAGGAATATTGACTTCCAATACTTCAATAAGAAGTTCGAAAATTCTGTCGTCGTGTACTCCGCTTCCTGCCAAGAGTTCCGCGAGAATAAAACGGGCGTTACCCTCCGTTTCACCAATTCTCGGAAGCAATCTTTGGGCAAGTTCTTTGCTTTTGTCAAGCAATCCGATTACCGTTTCTCTGAGTTCATAAGAAACGTCGGGATCAAAAATAAGTTCTACGCTCTCGTCTATCGGGAGTTTATCTATCCGCGCGAGAAGTTCGGCGGACGTTTTGCGCACTTCATCTTTCTCGTCCGAAAAAAGTACCTTTTTCAGAGCGTTATCGCAACCTGCCGTCGCCAGAATCTTTTCCATAAAAAGCGGAGAAGGTTCGCCACCCGTACGCACGCTTTCCATGGCGTACTCCACCAACGTTTCGGGATCAGTTATGCCGTTTACGTACTGTCGGGGCGACTTGCCATCCAATTCGGCAAGCGGTTTGTCCGACCATTTTTTATAAACCGCCACCATTACGTCGTCAAGTTTATTCGGCGATATTCCCGTATGGGAAGCGAAATAGGCGCGAAGTTCTTTTTCAAATAATTTTTCAATGTTCATAATCAATTATCCCTTTTTTTGTCAGACAATACCTTACAGTATTTCAATATAATTTCACGCTTGGCCTGCGGAAACATTTCAATCAATCTGTCAACGCTCACAGTGCCGTTTGGACGCGCCACGTATACTATTGCGCCCGCAAGCGATTGAATCTTCTCTTCGGTTTCCACTTCCGATATGCTCTGCGCTCTGTCTGCCAGAACTTTGAGTTTTCTCGTTTTGTCAACGCTAAGCAACCGCAACGTTACTTCTGCGAAAGTAAACGCCCGACGAACACCGTCGGCAAATTCCGAATAATCACCGCTCAGTTTAATTTGGCAGACGCCGTAAAAAAAGTATTGTATAATTTCTTTATTATTGGCGTAAAGCAGTTCGGCTATAACGTCACGCAAAAACTCTAATTTATTGTGGGGAGAAAGCAGTTCTTTCTTTACGATAGGAAGCAAGGGCGTATTTATGAGAGCGCAAGCCACTTTTCTCGAATAATCGTTGCGCGCGCTTATGAAATGCTTGGCGATTAGATCGATTTCCCGTTGGTTTGTTTCACCTTTTGAGCAACGGTCGATCTTCTCTTTCATTTGAGCCAATTCTTCGGTCGGAAGAAGTTCTGCGAGCGTTGCCGTGGGATATTCTTTGGCGCGCAAACGCTTTAACCAATAACGCGCGATATAAGAATGGGGATTAAGTACGAGCGCGCGGGAAAAATAATCTTCAGCAAGAGAATAATCTTCGCATTTGACGTTTGCAACAGCCACGGCAAGCAGAAGTTTTTCGTTATAGCAAAAGTCAAGCAACGCTTCAAGATGTTCGGCAATCAACTGATCGTCACTTAAACTCAAAGACGCTCCAAGGCAATGAAACAGTTCTATAGGATTATCGGGAGTGGGAGCGTCATAAAACTGTCTTAAATATTTATCAAGCACGTCTTTTTTGTCTAACGCAAGCGCGCTTACAACTATTCCGGCAAGAACACCCGTCGGCATTTTTTTGCCGTCGTATTCTTTAAGTGTCATTTTAAGTAACAGTTTAGCGTGATTTTTGTCTATTTTATCGGCAGGAACGACGCTGATCAAGTTATAAATCAATTCCGGTTCGATAAGTTCTCCGCGCGGACACATATCCGAAAGATAAATCCTGTCTTGAAAGATATCCCCACGCGAAAGAGCGTAAAACATCCTTTCAGGTATTTCATAAATTTTCGGGGAAGGATAATCTTTGAAAAGTTCTTTAACGTAATCAATAACTTCTTTACGCCCTGCCGTTACGTCTATACCGTAATCAGATAAAACACCTTGTCGAATTCCTTCTGATATGAAAAACGTCGCGGACGAATATCTCCCTATCAGCGAAAAACCTTTTATTAATCCCACGTATATTCTTGCCGAGTGTTCGCCCTCCAAATACGCATTGAGATACTCTTTGAGCGCCAAGGTGGAATCGGAATATTGCAACAACAAATCGGCAAGGCGTAACCGTCCTTTAATGTCTCCCGTTTCTGCCGAGCGACGCGCATAAAGGAGCGATCGAAATAAATCGCTCCTTTTTTCATAGTCCTCGGACATTTTTATATAATATTCAGCATTGCGCTTGAAGGGTATTATCATTATTCTTCATCATCAGTATAAGCCGAAAGGTCTTCGTCAATCTGGGTTTGCGCTTGAAGAAATTTCTGTTTATCTTCTTCCATTTTGGCGAGTTCTTCCGCCGTATAGCCACTCTTTTTGGGCGCAGGCGCAATCGGTTTTATGCTTTCTTTCTTTACAGGCTCTTCCCCTTTCTTTTTCTTTTTGGGGTTAACGTACTTGGTCGGAGCAGTAGCAGTTTTCTTCACAGGGCGTTCACCTGACTGCTTTGCGGCTCTTATTGCCGCGTATGACTGCTCTGTCTTGGCTTTGCTTTCACGGTAAAGAAGATCTTCGGCTATTAATTTGTCAAAGGTTTTTTGGTTGAAAACAACGAATACCGTCGATATCGCATAAAAACCGATAAAGAAAAGCAAGAACCAGACTATCATACCGAACGAGTCGCCGAACATAAACAAGAACAAAAACGCAGCCCCAACGATAAGTGACGCTATAAGCGCGGTAATAGCGTTGGAAACAAAACGTTTGAAAGTCAAAACTAGCGCGTCCTTCAATATTGCAGTCAAAGGCATTTTATAGTTAGCCGATAACGTTACGAGATAGAAAGCGTATATGCTAAGAATCACGAGCAGAAGTATGGAGAAAATCAACGTAACGATCTTCGCTGCGATAGACGGAGTAAGCGACGCGTCGAAAGAATACGCGCACACTATAACAAGGAAAATTCCGCTTCCTACCAGCGTACCGCCGATAAGAGAAGGAAGCCAAGTACCCTTTAATCCGCTGAAAAATTTACCTACTACAGCTTTGCCGTTATCGCCGAACATAGTTCTTCTTGCAAAACTTACCAATCCGCCTATGCCTATGCTTGCAATAGCGATAAGCGGAATCATAACGGAAAATTGAACAAGGTTATACTCAAAGTATCTTACTGCGCCGAGGTAATTCGCAGTTCCCATACCGTGTAAGAGCGCGTCAGGACCTGCGTAACCTATACCGTCAAATATACCATAGTTAAACGACGTGCCTACGTTTTTCATAAAGAACGTCGAAAACATTATTATCCATATTATTGCCGGTAAAGCGAACAGCACGCTGAAAAAGCTGACCATCATTACGCGTGACATTCCGCCTGTCCATGCTGATTTGAAAGCTGTCCATCTGCTTACTTCTATGGGCGACGTGGAATATTCGTCTCTGCGTTCGGCTCTTGCGCCGACGCCGTTCTTCTTAATATCTTCTGCCATTTAATTCACTCCTGCGTTTGCAAGTTTTATAAATAATTCCGTTCCTATGATAAGAACGTCTTCGTCAAAATCGAAGCCGTCGCTATGAAGTGGCGACGTGTGAGCCTGGTCGCGAACACCCAGCCATGCCATACAACCTTCCGTCTTTTCGAGATAATAGGCAAAATCCTCTGCCGTATACCGCGGTGGGATATATTCGATCTCGGTAAGACCTTTGAGTATATCTACCGAGCGAGCGTGATTGTTAAGGGGCGGATATACCGATTTTACGCTCACTTTCGCGCTTACGCCACGAGATGCGGAAACGCTTTGGGCAAGGCGGGTTATTTTATCCATAACCGACGATTGCGTTTTCATATCGAAAAAGCGGAAAGTACACTCGGCGCGCGCGTAATCGGATACTATGTTCCGCGCGTTACCGCTTTTTATTACGCCCGTGTTTATTATTGCTTTTTCTTCGCCCGTCAGAGTATCGTCCAAACGGCAAACGAACTCTGCGGAGGCTTTGAGCGCGTCTGCTCCCTCGTCCTTTACCGCAACGTGTACGCTCTTGCCGAAAAACTCCACGTCAAACTCGGTTACGCCGGCAAACAACGCTCCGCTTTTGGTCGCCACCATACCCTTTTCTATTTCGGGGCAAAGGTGAAGAGCGTATATCTGCTCTACTCCGTCCAGCGCGCCCCTTTCTATCATAGTTCTCGCTCCGCCGTCACCTTCCTCGCCGAACTGAAAAATAAGGCGAGTGGTGTATTTCGGTTTATGCTCTATGAGATACTTCGTCGCGCCGAGTAGCATTGCCGTATGTCCGTCGTGTCCGCAAGCGTGCATATTGCCGTTTTGGGAAGCGAAAGGAAGACGGGTATTTTCCTTTATCGGAAGCGCATCAAAATCGGCACGAAGCGCAACTACCCTGTCGCTATCCCCCTTGATTTCCGCTATAAGACCGGTATGAGCCTTTTTATAGGTCAAGCCCATTTGCGTAAGGGCGGTGGCTATATACTCGCTCGTCTGATATTCTTCGGACGAAAGTTCGGGTATTCTGTGCAAGTCGTGACGGACGGTTTTGATATATGAAAGCAACTGCTTTTTGTCTGCCGATAAACTCACTTATAGAAGTATACTACACTGACGATTAAAAATCAAATGATTTTCGGGTAAATTGCTTTTTATTCTTAAACTTAATATTATTGCTTGCAATTATGTCTGTAAAATAAGTTGCAAAATGGGAAAAATGGTTGTATAATGTTATTGAAATACGTTACCGATAAGGACTACCTTTGACGTGCAAGGGAGGTGAACTATGCCTGAACTTGAAAATGGAATCACCACCATGGTAGAGGATAACGCAAATTTAATAGTTAGTCTTATTGAAGAAGACCAGTCGGAAAAAGTCAAAGAACTGCTTTCTTCTTTTTCTTATGCCGAGCAGAACGAAATTCTTAAACTTGTCAAGCCCGAAGTTCGTTCCGAAGCATTGCTTTCTCTTGGCAAAGAAGAAGCCTTAAAACTTATCGTTGCAACGAGTGACGATCCCGACGAAAACTTTATGCGTGAAATTCAAGGAGAGCAAACTTCGGTTATTCTTGAAAGGCTTTACGACAAAGACGACAGAACGGCAGTAGTTGACTTGCCTCCTTTCGTGTTGCAAAAAATGCTCGTTCACGGCGACGACAGAGCGCGGGAGATTATCGAAGATTCTATCGCATATCTCGTTGAAAGCAAGCAACTCGCGCTTTTGAAGAGTATTCTTATTGAACTCAACCCCGTTGATATCGCGTCGATATTAGACGATTTTAAGCCTGACGATTTGCGTAAGATATACCGTTTGCTACCCAAGGATATGGCTACGGACGTTTTCGTATATCTTCCGCCTGAGATAAGCCAAAACTTACTTACCACCCTTTCAGACACCGAAGCAGGCGCGCTAATCGACGATTTGTACGCCGACGACGCTGTTGACCTGCTTGACGAAATGCCATCCATAGTCGTTAAGAAACTGCTCGCTAAGGCAAAGCCCGAAACGCGCGCAGTCATAAATCAACTGCTTCAATATCAGGAAGACAGCGCCGGCAGTATAATGACCGTCGAGTTCGTTGACCTTAAAGAGTTCGACACCGTTGAAACGGCTATCGCAAAAATACGCAGAGTGGGCGTAGATAAGGAAACGATAAACAACTGTTTCGTACTTGACGCGCAGAGAAAGTTGCTCGGCATCGTCACCTTGCGTAAACTCCTGCTTTCAAATCCCGAAGATAAAATCGGCGACCTTATGGACGATAACGTTATTATCGTGCGTACGCATACCGACCAGGAAGAAGTTGCAAGGCTTTTCAAAAAATACGACTTCTCTTCTATGCCCGTCTGCGACAGCGAAAACCGCCTTGTCGGTATAGTCACCGTCGACGATATCGTGGACATAATCGAAGAAGAAACGGAAGAAGACTTCTCCAAAATGGCGGCAATGTCGCCCATTGAGGACGAGTATCTCAAAACCTCCGTCTGGAAACACTCCAAAGGCCGTGTGCTGTGGTTACTCTTCCTTATGATCTCGGCAACGGTTACGGGACTCGTAATACAGGCGTTCGAAGCAGAACTGACCACTTTCCTTTTCGCCTTTACGCCCCTTCTTATGGGTACTGCCGGTAACTGCGGTTCGCAAGCCTCTACGACTGTTATCCGCGCGCTGGCTCTTGACGAAATTTCCACCAAAGACTTTTTGAAAGTTATGTTCAAAGAAGGGCGAATATCCCTCGTCTGCTCCTCTATCCTTGCAATAGCGAATTCGGTAAGAGTAATACTGATGTATTGGTGGACGGACTATAACGTTGATTTCGCTATACTGAAAATTTCACTTATACTCGGACTTTCGCTCATAGGAATAATGTTTATCGCTCAGACTTTCGGCGCGTTACTACCTATTATTGCGAAAAAGATAAAAGTAGACCCTGCGCTGATGTCTGCGCCCGTGATTTCTACCATTATGGATACGCTGTCCATACTCATTTATTGTCTTATTATTTTCGCAACGAGTTCGGCGTTCGGCTGGGTATTCGCATAGAAAGAAAGTTATAACAAAAAAGCGTTTGCTTATCAAGGCAAACGCTTTCTTTTTTATGTATAATTATCATATGAGGCTTTCAGATGCTCTTTTATTTGTGAAATGACGGATAACGGATATACGACTTTGATTTTATCCCCGAACGAAGCGCACCAACCGATAAACGCCGGACTTATCTGCACGTCGGCAGTAAATGATACCCTTTCATCGTTTTTGCGATAAATCTTCGTGCTGTCGCCAAACTCGTCGAAAATAACGTCTATCATTTCTTTTTTCGCTTCAAAAGTAACTTTTTGCTTTTCCCCTGCGAACATTCCGAAAAGTTTGCTTTTTTGTCTGCCTATTTCTTTCTGCTCGGGAGTTTTTAGGCTTTTTTCGTCTAAAACGGTCACCTTTTCCATTTTATCCACTCTGTACGTTGCAATGCCTTCGTGCTTATCGTCTACGCACAGCATATAATATTTGTCGTCGGAAAAAACCGTTCCGATAGGATTCACTACGTACTCAATAGCGTTATGGCGATATACGCGCTCGTGCATTTCGTTGTAATCAAAATATAAGAAGGAAATTTTCTTGCCCTTTGCAACTGCTTCGGAAATCGCGTTTACCGAATAATATATAGTTTCGTTCCTGCTCTTGTCCGAAGAAAAGGCTACTAAGTTTCGCTTTAAGGTTTCCCCTTTCAGACTGCCTGCGAGCATAGCGATTTTCGCAACGAGTTCTTCCGTTTTTTTCTCGGTAATGAACTTGGATGCCTGAACCGCATCCATAAGTATATGTAGTTCAGGAATATCGAAACTGCGGTCCATAACGTAATATTCGTTGCTTGACGTCCGCTTTTTCATCACTTCATAACCCGCATCTACCAAAGTATCAATATCTTGATAAAGTGTTCTTCGGTCACAGCAAAGGCCCATTTTTGACAAACGTGAAAGTAACTCCATCGACGTCATAGGATGATCTTCATCCGTTTCCTGAGAAAGTATCTCCCAGATCCTTAACGGTCTCATCCGTTTTACGTTTTCGCCTCTCATGCGTATCCTCCTCCTGTTGACAAAATTATTATATCACGAAAATGCGCTTATGTAAACGAAAAAGACAGTCAAGATGTACAAAAACCACGACATCTTGACTGTTTTTACCATAAAAAATATGCGCCCCATAAAATCAGACTTATAGAGCGCGTATTTTTCAGTTTTTGATTATTATCCTTTTATGACGCTATCGTTATAGACGTAACCGTTTATTATTTCCATTTTGCCCTTGAACATCTGTCTGCCCGAGTGCATACGGTTTTCTATGTCGATATCTTCGGTGGAGTAGCAAAGGAGATAACCGTCCTCGGCTTCCATTACGACGGAGAAAGGCTCTCTTACGTAAGAAGCGAACACGAGTTTATCGCCGTTGCCTGCCTTGGTCTTGCCGAAATCGATTATTTTCACTCCCTTGCGGTAACGACCGAGAATATCAATATCGCCTGCTATTACGCGTTTACAGTAACCCTTGTTCGTGAGAAGAACGATTTCGCCTTCCAGAGAGATTTGTTTTATCATTATGCAAACGTCGTCGTCTGAGAGTTGTATACCCTTAACGCCTGCGGCAATTCTGCCTTGCAAAGGTATATCCGACATATCGGAGTTCAAGCACATACCCTGTCTTGTGACGAACATAAGCGACGAACCGGGAATTTCTTCTTCTATGCCGATTATTTCATCGCCCGTGTTGAGTTTGCAGACCTGGAAAGCCGACTTTATTACGCCAAGATCAGTCCACGCCGATTTTTTCACCATACCGTGCGCGGTATAGAACAGCAGATTACCCTTGGGAAGATTTTCTTCAACGGGAAGCATATAAACGACTTTTTCGTTTTCAAGCGCGTCTTTGAACACCTTATTAAGAGGTTGTCCCACGTCGCGCCATTTGCCTTCGGGTATGGAATCAATATCCACTTTATAGCAATTACCGAGATTGGTAAAGCAATATAATCTATGTTCGGTATCCGTTTTTATTATAGACGTGCATATTTCCTTTTTAGAGGAATTGTCGGTAAACTCTCTCGTAGCCTGACCGAAGGAACGGTTGTTCATTTTCTTTATCTGACCGAGTACGTTATACGCTACTACGACGTCTTCGACAGGACCGCTTTGCGTGGTATCAACTACTACGTATTGTTTCAGATCGTTCAAAATTTCGGACTTGCGAGGTTCTTTATACGTACGCTTAATACCGTTCATTTCCTGCTTGACTGTATCCATTTGCAAACGCTTACTGCCAAGTATGGCTTGCAGTCTGTCCACGAGCGCTTTTACTTCACGCAGTTCCTGTTCAAGCTTGAAAACTTCAAGGTGCGTAAGTCTTGCAAGACGAAGGTCGAGAATTGCCTGCGCCTGCACTTCGGACAAACTAAAACGCTTACGGAGTTTTTCTTTCGCATCCGAAGTAGACGAACTGTTTTTGATAATCTTTACGACTTCGTCGATATTCTGTACCGCGATAACCAAACCTTCGAGGATATGCATACGCTTTTTCGCGGCTTCGAGTTCGAACTTGGTACGGCGAACGATAACCTCTCGCTGATAGTCTACGTAATATGCGATAATGTCAAGCAAGCCCATTTGTTGAGGTTTTCCGCCTGCTATCGCCACCATATTTATACCGAAAGAGGTAGAAAGATTCGTGCCTTTATATAAAATATCGAGTATGGCTTTTACGTCGCCGTCTTTCTTAACCTTTATGACTGCGCGCATACCGTTTCTGTCCGACTCGTCGGTGATGTCTTGTATGTACGAGAGCGCGCCCTTCTTTTCTTCTTTGAGTTTGAGGATAGATTCAAGAAGAGTTGCTTTGTTTACTTGATAGGGCAGTTCGTCAATAACGATTAGTTTCTTATTCGCGTCTTCTTCAAGGTGCATACGGGCGCGCATTATTATCTTACCCTTACCCGTTTCGTACGCTTTGACGAGTTCTTCTCCGCCCACGACGTATCCGCCTGAGGGGAAATCCGGACCTTTGATAATCTTCATCATATCTTTGAGTTTGATACGGGGATTATCTATATACGCGCATACGCCGTCTATCGTTTCCGCAAGATTGTGCGGAGGGATATTGGTAGCCAAGCCGACTGCTATACCGCTTGAACCGTTCACGAGTAAGTTGGGGAAACGTCCGGGAAGCATATCAGGCTCTTTAAGCGTGTCGTCAAAGTTGCAACTCCAACGCACGGTATCTTTATCAAGGTCACGCAAAAGTTCAAGCGCAAGCGGAGCCATTCTCGCTTCGGTATAACGCATTGCAGCAGCGCCGTCGCCGTCTATCGAGCCGAAATTACCCTGCCCGTCCACGAGAGGACAATTCATATTGAACGGTTGCGCCAAACGAACGAGCGCGCCGTATACCGAAGTGTCGCCGTGCGGATGGTATTTACCAAGACAGTCGCCCACTATTCTCGCGCATTTGCGGTACGGTGTGTCAGGGCGTATGCCGAGTTCGTTCATCGTATACAATATACGGCGTTGAACGGGCTTTAAGCCGTCCTCTACTCGGGGCAACGCGCGGTCAAGAATTACGTATTCGGAATACGGGAGCATGGATTCGGTCATAACGTCTTCCATAGGCTTTTCAAGTATGTTTTCTACAAAGTTTTCCGCCAATTTTGACATAAATTACCTCCTTATCTCTCGTTCTTCGCGAATTCGTCAACCTTGTTGAAGTTGGCGTTTTCCACTATGTATCGCTTGCGGAGGTCAACCGAATCCCCCATCCATACGGTTACGAGATGTTCGGCCTCGGCTACGTCTTCAAGCGTTACTCTCATCAACGTGCGTTTCTCGGGATCCATCGTCGTATCCCAAAGTTGTTCTGCGTTCATTTCGCCCAGACCTTTATAACGCTGTACCGTATATCCTCTGCCAACGCGCGCTTTTGCTTCGTCGAGAAGTTCGTCGTTGTAAACGTACTCAACTTTATCCTTTTTCGCCACCTTATAAAGCGGAGGCATACCGATATATAAATGCCCGTTCATAATAAGGTCTTTCATATAACGGAAGAAGAACGTGAGCAGTATCGCTCTTATGTGTCCGCCGTCCTGGTCGGCATCGGAGAGTATAACGACCTTATGATAATTCAAATTATCAAGGTTGAAGTCCTCGCCTATACCTGCGCCGAGCGCGGAGATTATCGTTCGTATTTCTTCGTTTTGAAGTACCTGGTCGATACGCTTTTTCTCTGCGTTAAGCGGTTTACCGCGAAGAGGCAATATCGCTTGGAAACTTCTGTCGCGCGCTTGTTTACAAGTACCGCCCGCCGAGTCGCCTTCGACTATGTATAATTCGTTTCGTTCGGGTTTCTTGCCCGAGCAGGAAGACAGTTTTCCGACGAGATTAAAGTTATCCGCCTGATTTTTCAGTCTTGCCTGTTCTTTACCCTTTCTTGCAGCCTCGCGCTCACGCATTGCGCTCATTGCTTTTTTGAGAATAATATCAAGCACGGTGATATTCGTTTCCAAAAACTCGCCGAGTTTCTGCGAGATTAAGTTTTCCATAGCAGGACGAACGAAGGGGTTGCCGAGTTTGGTTTTCGTCTGCCCTTCGAACTGAACGTTCTGCATTTTTATGGAAAGCACGGCAGTTAAGCCTACGCGGAAATCGTCGCCAAGCAAGTTTTCGTCCTTGTCTTTAAGCACGCCCGTCTTTCGCGCAAGATCATTGAGAACTTTCGTAAGCGCCGTCTTAAAGCCCGTTTCGTGCATACCGCCTTCGGGCGTGGGTATGTTGTTTACGTATGAAAAAATGCTTTCGTTATACGTGTCGGTGTATTGAAGCGCAAGTTTCATATACACGCCGTCCCTTTCGCCATCAAGGTATATCGGATCGGGGAAAAGCGGATTTTTCGTTTCGTTTATATATTTTACGAAGTCAGATATACCGCCCGAATAACAATATTCGCGCTTCAATGGTTGGTCGCCGTTCATTACCCTTTCATCAATGAGAATAATGCGCGCGCCGTCGTTTAAGAACGCAAGTTCTTTGAGTTTCTTTGATATAGTGTCTATGTTGAAGTTAACGGTATCAAACACTCGCTTGTCAGGCTTGAAGCGCACGTACGTGCCGTGCTTGTCCGTCTTTTTGCCCGTGTCAAAAAGAGGAATTTTGACCAAGCCACCATGTACCTTGCCGTCTTCGCCCTCACGGGATTCAAACTCTGCGCGGTATACTCTGCCGTTTTTGTAAACTTCGACGTTCGTCCACACGGACAAGGCGTTGGTTACCGATGCTCCTACGCCGTGCAAACCACCTGAATATTGATAGTTTCCGCTGTCAAACTTACCGCCTGCGTGCAAGGTCGTAAAGACTACTTCTACACCGCTGACGCCCATCGTCGGGTGCAAATCAACGGGGATACCGCGTCCGTCATCCTCAACACTCGCGCTACCGTCCGAGTGTACTGTTACCGTTATCGTCGTACCGAAACCATTGGCAACTTCATCCATTGAGTTATCGACTATTTCCCACAGAACGTGATGCAATCCCTTAACTCCCGTCGAGCCTATATACATACCCGGGCGAAGACGTACTGCATCAAGTCCTTCGAGAACCTGTATGTCCTGAGCCTTATATTCCTTTGCCAAAATTTCCTCCGTTGTCGTATTTTATAAGCAAGCGCGAAAATTTCGCTACCGCTATTCTTAACGACTTTTCCTGTAAATATTTCTTATTGTATTATACCACACTTATAAAAAGTTGACAATGGTTTTTATGCAAAAAATTCAATAAAATTTTCATTATTTTTCGCTGTCGCGCCGTGTAATCAAAAAGTACCGTATAATTATGCAAAAATGTGCATAATTATACGGTACTTTCAAACACGTGGATTTGGTTTTTTAAGCAAAAATGCTAATACAAAATATTATTACTTAATTTTTATAATAAGTATATTTCAAGCGTTTATATTCTTTTGGTCGTTCTTTTTATAAAGGCAAGGACGTCCGTTATAACTTCGTCTTTATTGGGTTCGTTCAGAAGTTCGTGTCTTGCTTTTGGATACTCTTTCCAGGTCACGTCAGCAATGGTTTTTTCATATTTGCGGGAAAGTTTTTTTACGAGTTTTCCGCAGTTACCCACGAAGTCACGTTCTCCGCTTATAAGGAAGATGGGAAGATCTGTACGAGCGTTTGAGGTGGGAGTGCAAAGATTTTTCATACCTGCGAACATATACTTATAAAAGGCGTTGGAACAAGTGAAGCCCGAAAGCGGATCTGCCGAATATTTTTCGTTACTCTCTTTGCTGTTAGACAGCCAAGCGTTTTTACCTTCGCCAAGTTTTTTATCATAACTTTCAAAGGTAATTTTTGCAAAAAACTTGCCATCTTCGTCGGGATGTTTTTTCGCCTTTCTGCCTGCAACGAACTTGCCGAAAGTCGCAAGCAGTTTGCCGTAAAGCGCGCTACCCGACAGCACGCAAGCCGTTATATCGTCGGAGTATTTTTCAATATACGCCTGAGATAAGAACGAGCCGTAACTATGCCCGAAAAGAACTACGGGCAGGCCGTATCGTTCTTTCGCCATATCCGTTATGCTTTTCATGTCTTCTACCGTGTCGTCAAAAAGGTTCTTTCCTTCTTCCGCTTTTCCCAATCTGTCGGGATCGGTCTTTCCGTGAGCGCGGTGGTCGTCGGCTATTACCACGTACCCTGCTTCGTTCAGTTTGGTTGCAAAATAATCGTAACGTTCGGCGTGCTCTGCCATGCCGTGTGAAATTTGAACAACCGCTTTTGCGTTATTGATCTCATCCCATACGAGTAGGCTGAGAGTTTTTCCATCGTGAGAAACAAAAGATTCTCTTTTCATAAACCACCCCTTATTTTCCGTAATCTATAATCGCGAGCGTGGCTTTTCTCCACGCTTCTTTTTTAAGCGTTATTTTCGCGCCACTTTCGGTAGGCTCGAAGATCTTTTCAAAAACGTGCGACTCCGTTATTTTATTCATATCGGTAAGTCCCACGCCCATACCTGCAAGATAGGCTGCACCCAGCGCGGTACACTCTGTTTCAGCAGACTTACTGACCGTGGCGCGTATAACGTCCGCCTGCATTGCGAGAAGAAGATTGTTTCTGCTTACTCCGCCGTCCGCCCTAAGTGAACTGAGTGGCGAAGCAAGCGCGTCCGACATCATATCGAAAACTTCGCCTATTTCATAGGCTATGCTTTCCAGACCGGCGCGAACTATATGCTCTCTTTTCGTGCTTCGGGTTATGCCGAGCAGACCGGCGCGAGCCGTCATATCCCAGTAGGGCGCGCCCATACCCGTAAAAGCGGGTACGAGAATTACTCCACCGCTGTCGGAAACACCGTCTGCTACCTTTTCGCTCTCGCCGGGAGACGAGATAAGGCCTATTTCTTTGAGCCAAAGAATAACCGAGCCTGCGTTGAAGACGGAGCCTTCAAAAGCGTACGCCGTAACGCCGTTTATTTTATATCCCACCGTCGTTATGAGTGGAGATTTCGTTATTTTCGCTTTGTCGCCTATATTTGCAAGAATAAACGCGCCCGTGCCGTAAGTACATTTCACGTCGCCTTTTTCAAAGCACGCCTGTCCAATAAGCGAGGCTTGCTGATCACCCGCTATGCCTCGTATGGGAATATCGTAACCGTCTACCCTAACGCTTCCGAAGTCGCCTGCGCATTCGCAAACTTGGGGGAGTATATTTTCTGGTATATCGAAAAGATCGAGCAAGTCTTTATCCCACGCCAGCGTATTTATGTTGAAGAGCATCGTGCGAGACGCGTTGGTAACGTCGGTCACGTGCTTCGCGCCCTTGGTCATTCTGTATATCAGATAACTGTCTATCGTGCCTGCAAGCAGTTCGCCCTTATCAGCCATTTCCCTTGCGCCACGCACGTTATCAAGAAGCCATTTGAGTTTCGTAGCCGAAAAATAGGCGTCTACGACCAAACCTGTTTTGCTCTTAATCATATCCTCATAGCCGAGTGACTTTATTTTCTCACACTCGCTTGACGTTCTGCGACACTGCCAACTGATGACGGGAGAAAGCGGTTTGCACGTCTTTTTATCCCAAATAAGTATGGACTCACGTTGATTGGTTACGCCCATCGCCACGACTTCCGAAGCCGAATACGCCCCGTTTTCAAACAACCGTCTTACGCAAAGCATTTGCTTCTTATAAATCTCGTCGGCGTCTTGTTCCACCCAGCCGTTCTGCGGATAGCGCATTTCCAAAGAACCGCTACACGTATAAACTGCCCGTAAATCGCGCATAGAAAACAGTACGGCCCTACAACTCGTCGTGCCCTCGTCTATCGCCAAAATGTACTTTTTGGTTTTCATAATACCTCTTTGCGCGAGAAATAATCAAAAAGACTATTCATAACGCATATTTTTGCTCTTTCATATATAATATATCACATATAAGAGGTTTTGTCAATGCAAAAAATAATTGTTTCGGGCGGTGGTACTGCCGGTCATATAACTCCCATACTCGCCTTGCTTCCCTTTCTCAAAGAAAAGTTCGGTGAGATACATTTTTTCGGCAGGCGCGAGGGTATGGAAAAAGAACTCACCAAAGGCGCGGGTGTCATTTATCACGGCTTGGATTGCCCAAGGCTGGAACGCAACAAGCCGTGGAAGATATTATCCCTGCCCTGCAAACTGCGTAAAGCAGTCAAGACTGCCCGAAAATTACTCGAAGAAATCAAGCCTTCCGTGGTTTTTTCCAAAGGCGGTTATGTTTCTCTTCCCGTTTCGCTCGCTTGCAAAGACGTTCCTCTCGTTCTGCACGAGAGCGATACTTCAATGGGGCTAGCTAACCGTATTGCTTTAAGGCGCGCGCGTGCCGTATGATCTTCTTTTCCTCTGCCCAACGTCGGCGGTAAAATAATCACGCATACGGGTAGTCCTATTCGGCGCGAAATATACCTTGGGGACAGACGACGCGCGCTTGAAAAGTGCGGTTTTTCAGGCACGCGAAAAATCCTTCTCGTGGTCGGCGGAAGTCTGGGCGCAGTTGCAATCAACGAACTCGTGGACGAAGAAATAGACGAACTCGTCAAAGTTTACGACGTTATTCACTTGCGTGGCAAAGGAAACGGCGCAAAGCGAAAAAAAGGATATTATCCGATTGAGTTCACTAATGAAATTAACGATTATTTTTCCGCTTGCGATCTTGCCGTCACTCGCGGTGGAGGTAACTGCCTGTTTGAACTTGCATCACTCAAAAAGCCTATGCTTATTCTGCCCTTGCCCAAAGGCGCAAGCCGTGGAGATCAGGTCTGTAACGCTGAGTTTTTCGCGCAGAAAGGCTGGGCTCTCACGCTATCGCAAAATAATGCGAAAGGCAAACTGCTTGAAAGTGTCACGCGCCTGGAAAACCAATCCCGTGATATCGTGAAAGCGTTGCGAAACGGACAATTTGACGGCACGAAAATGGTCTTTGATATCATTTGCAAAAATGCGCGCGATATTGAATAATTAACGAATCGCATTTATAGCAACGGTAAGTTTTGAAAAAGTCATAAAAAGTGTGAAAATTTATAAAAAAAATTATTCATACGCTTGATATTGAAAAAAAAGTTGTGATATAATATTCCTTAAGGTGTGAGTTTTCCACGCCTGTTACTCAGAAATAATTTTATTCCGGGAGGGAATATATATGTTCAAAAATGAATACATTGCATCCGTTTATGAATCGGTTTGCAAGAGAAACGCAGGCGAGCCCGAATTTCTTCAAGCGGTAAAGGAAGTACTTGAATCCCTTGAACCCGTCGCTTCAAAGCGTCCCGATCTCGTTAAGGCCGGCGTATTTGATCGTATCGTTGAGCCTGAAAGATTTATCCAATTCAGAGTAAGTTGGGTAGATGATAACGGCAAAGTACAAGTTAATCGCGGTTATAGAGTGCAGTTTAACTCTGCTATCGGACCTTATAAGGGTGGTATTAGACTTCACCCCTCCGTTAATGCTTCGGTTATCAAGTTCCTCGGTTTCGAGCAGATCTTCAAAAACAGCCTTACTACCCTTCCTATGGGTGGTGGTAAGGGTGGTAGCGACTTTGATCCCAAGGGCAAGAGCGACAATGAAATTATGCGTTTCTGCCAGTCGTTTATGACCGAGCTTGAAAAGCATATCGGCGCGGATACCGACGTCCCCGCAGGAGATATAGGCGTAGGCGCAAGAGAGATCGGATTTATGTTCGGTCAGTACAAAAGACTGCGCAACGAGTTCACGGGTGTGCTTACGGGCAAGGGCTTGACTTACGGCGGTTCACTCGCAAGAAAGGAAGCAACGGGCTTCGGACTTTGCTACTTTACCGACGAAATGCTCAAAGCGAACGGCACGAGCTTCAAGGGCAAGAAAGTCGTTATTTCCGGTTCGGGCAACGTTGCTATTTACGCTAATCAGAAAGCAACCGAACTCGGCGGTAAGGTAATCGCTATGTCCGACTCCAACGGCTATATCGTTGACGAAAATGGTATCAACCTTGACGTTGTTAAGCAGATTAAGGAAGTTGAGAGAAAGAGAATTAAGGAATACGCTGAACGCGTTCCCGGAGCGAAGTACTTCGAGGGTTGCAGAAATATTTGGACCGTTCCTTGCGATATCGCTCTTCCCTGCGCTACGCAGAACGAACTTGACGAAGCAGGCGCAAAGGCTCTTATCGCAAACGGCTGTATGGCTGTCGCAGAAGGCGCAAATATGCCTTCAACGCCCGAAGCGGTGGAAACGTTCCAGAAGAACGGTATTCTCTTCGGACCGGCTAAGGCAGCAAACGCAGGTGGCGTTGCTACGAGCGGTCTTGAAATGAGCCAGAACTCACTCCGTCTTTCCTGGTCGTTCAATGAAGTAGACGAAAAACTTCACGGCATTATGAAGAGCATTTATAAGGCAGCGTACGAAGCGTCCGTAGAATACGGTTGCCCCGGCAATCTCGTTGCAGGCGCAAATATCGCAGGTTTCCTCAAAGTTGCGGAAGCAATGATGTGGCAAGGCGTTGCATATTAAATTAAACGTTTAATAAAAACTTCCGATTGATATCATTCGGGAGTTTTTTATTTCGTATTTTTACTTGATTGACCGATTACAATGTGCTATAATTATTCACGAAAGGAATTATCAGGTATGACTATCATCAGAAAAGCGGTTGAAAACGACGCCAAGGAAATTGCAAGATTGCTCGTCAGCGTGGGCGAAGTGCATTGGCGCGCACGTCCCGATATGTATACGCCGAACATGGTTAAGCACGACGAAGAAGGCGTAAAAGCGCTTTTACTCGGCGGTGAGTATATGGCGTTAGTAGCCATAGACGGGGATAAAACGGTGGGCGAACTTATTTATAAAATCGAACGGCGTGAGGAAAACGAGATTTATAAGGCGCGCAAGTGGTTGTATATTGACGACATGTGCGTGGACGAGTCAGCGCGCGGTTCAGGAGTGGCTCAACTGCTTATGGACGAAGCGGAACGCATTGCGCTGAACGAAGGGTGCGTAGCCGTTGAGTTGAACTGTTGGGCGTTTAATACCCGCGCGGAAAAATTTTATGAAAAAAACGGCTTTTTAAGGCAAAAAAGCCAATTTGAGAAAATTCTGAAAAATAAACAATACAAAATGGAGAATACATTATGAAAAAATTGTTTGCTGATTTCAAGGCGTTTATTTCAAAAGGAAACGTAATCAACCTTGCCGTAGGTATGATTATAGGTAGCGCGTTTACGGCTATCGTAAACTCGCTCGTAAACGGTCTACTTAAACCGCTCATCAACGCTATACCCGGCGTAGACGGCACGAGCGCGCTTCAACTCGTACTTATACCTGCCGAACTCGATGCGAACGGCGCGGTACTTAAAGAAGCCGTATTGCTGGACTTTGGCGCGGTTATTTCTGCGATAATCACTTTCCTGCTCACCGCAATTATTCTCTTTATTATCGTCAAAGTCGTTGCTTCATTGCAGAGAAAGCAACAGAAGATTGCCGAAAATATCAAAAAAGCGCGCGAAGATAAACTCCGCGCAGAAGGCAAACTTCCTCCCCTTGAAGAAGAAAAACCCCAAGAAGAACCTATCCCCGAAGAAGCAAAGCCGACTACCGAAGAACTGCTTGAACAAATTCGCGATCTTCTCGCTATGCAAAACAAGAAAGTTGACGAATAATTGTTTTGAAGCAAAGATTTGACTTTTGTTTGTTATTAACAATAGTCAAACGGTTGACTTTTTTATAATAATAAAGTAAAATATATCGGTCGTAAGTAAGTCTTACTCGACCGATATATTTGTTTATTATATGCTTTATATATTGTGTTTTTATACCGAGGCGTAGCGCGTGTATGGCAAGCGCGCTTAATTCGGGACCAAGAGGTCGCGTGTTCGCCTTGATTAAATTATATGCTTTATATATTCCGTTTTTATACCGAGGCGTAGCGCGCGCATGGCAAGCGCGCTTAATTCGGGACCAAGAGGTCGCGTGTTCGCCTTGATTAAATTATATGCTTTATATATTCCGTTTTTATACCGAGGCGTAGCGCAGTTTGGTAGCGCGCTTGGTTCGGGACCAAGAGGTCGCGTGTTCGAATCCCGTCGCCTCGACCAAAAAACAAGACACCACTAAAAGGTGTCTTGTTTTGTTGAGGCGACAGGTTCGAACAGATTGGAAATCCTGTTCGTCTTGCGAGCACGGGAACACGGCTCTCCTCTCTCATTTTTCTTTGCGAGCAACCTGACCTTTATGGTCAGTATCCCAAGCCTCGACCAAAAAACAAGACACCGCTAAAAGGTGTCTTGTTTTTGTTGATGCGACAGGTTCGAACAGATTGGAAATCCTGTTCGCCTTGCGAGCACGGGAATATGGCTCTTCTCTATTTTTTTCTTTGCGAGCAACCTGACCTTTATGGTCAGTATCCCGAGCCTCGACCAAAAAACAAGACACCGATAAACGGTGTCGTGTTTTATTGAAAATTTCTTGCTATTTATGCACATTGATAATTACTTTTTTCTTTCTTATAGCGTATTTATAAGCAATTTTTGTTCCACTATTACGTCCTGATGATAATAACATCTCGTGTTTTGATTGACGTTTTTTTTGTGGCGCGTAGTTTTCATTATAATAAAAAACGCAATATGTAGATTTGTCAATCATTTCATAGTTTCGTTCAACGTAAGAATATTTGCCTGCATTTTCTAATTTATGCGGAAAATATGTTTCTTCGTAAAATTCAAGCAAGTATTCTTCGTATGTTTTGTCTATGTATTGATAAGCCGACCTAACGTATACTCTTTTGATAAAAGGGTATTTCTCTTTCAGGTCGGTAACAACTTCCCACGATAAGTTGTCGAATTCGCTCATACTGCCAAACAAAAATGATGTAACGCCCTTATTTATAAGTGCTATAACTGTTTCTTTTAAGGAAGATATTACTTCCTGCGTTTTTTCAATACTCCTATGGCCTATAAAGCACGCTTGCATATTTTTACCCTTATTTCGTGGAATTCCGTAAATAATTATACTTAAAATACGCAATAAAGTCAATATCGTGGAACTCCACGAGATAAAAATTTCAATAATTCATATAATAATTTTCGTGGAATACCTATAAGGAGTTCCACGAAGGTGTAATATGGATATAAATTGTGCAATAATAAAAAGGATTGAGGAAATCTGCAAAGAAAAAAATATGAGTATTTGCGGAGCAACATTAAACGGTGGAAAATCACCATCAGCAATATACGACTTGATAAAAGGCAGAACCAAATGTTCTAAAGTATCAACAATTAAAGCCTTTTGTCAAGGCGCAGGTATAACTTTATCGGAGTTTTTTGATAAAGATTATTTTAATGATTTTGAGGATTAAGCATTATGAAAATCCACGGGTTTTTACCTGTGGATTTTTTATTTAGTTCGTTTATTTCCATTAAGACTTCTTCCATTTCGAACTTTACAATATTATTCGTTTATTTTTCTGATATTAATGAGAAGATTTTAGAGCAAAAAAAGGCCCTATCGCAAAATAGTTTTGCGTAGAGCCTTTTGTTTTATTTGTTCTCGTCGGCGTATTCGCAAGCAGAAATGGATGCAATTGCTCCGTCGCCTGCTGCAGTGATTACTTGGCGGACAGTTTTCGTACGGCAATCGCCTGCTACGAATATTCCGTCAGCGCTGGTAAAACAACGCTCGTCTGCTTTGATATAACCTCTTTCGTCAAGGTCAATCAAGCCTTTGAAAATTTCGTTTTGCGGAACGAGTCCGATTGCAACGAACATTCCGTCAAGAGCGAGTTCTGTAATTTCACCGCTTGAAGTATTCTTGATTTTTATGCCACGAAGTTCATCATCACCGAGAATTTCTTCCACAACCACACCGAAAATAGTCTGCACGTTGGGTTTTTCGGCAAGTTTATCCGCAAGCTTCTTTTCTCCCGTCAAAAAGTTAAGATTTTGTACGACGTATACTTTTTCGGCAAGGTCGGCAAGCAACAACGCTTCTTGCAAGGCAGAGTTACCACCGCCGATTACCGCTACGGTCTTGCCTTCATAAAACGCTCCGTCGCACACGGCGCAAAAAGATATTCCTTCGCCGATAAAATCTTCTTCCCTATCAATCCCCAGAAGTCGGTGCTTTGCGCCCGTTGCGATTATTATCGCCTTTGCGGTGAACTCGCCCGAATCGGTGATAACCGTCTTGACTTTGCCATTTTTGATTTCAAACACTTCGGCGCATTCCACTTCCGCGCCTTGCCCAAGCACTTGCTCAACGAGTTTTTCTGCAAACTCGTTACCCGTCACTTCTGCAAAACCGGGGATATTTTCCACTTTCGGAGAATAGGTTATTTGACCGCCGAACGATCCTTTTTCTATTATTAAAACTTTTTTATTCGCCCTACAAGAATAGAGGGCGGCGGTGAGCCCTGCCGGACCACCGCCGATTATTATAATATCATACATATAAATGATCCCTTGTTTTGTTATGCTTTTGTTTTATGCTTTAAGCATTTTTTTGATGTCAGATACGCCCGTGTATTTGCTTACCTGTCCGTCTTTTACTATTACGAGCGTAGGCGCTTGTTTTATGCCAAACGCTTTCGCCTTGTCTGCGTGTTCGTTAGCGAGCAGTTTTTCATACGCTACTCCCGCTTTGTCAAGGAGCGAGCAGGCTATTTTACAGTTCGGGCAGGTTGCCGTCGTGAAGAGCCATACGCCGTCACCCGCTTTTTCGGTCTTTTCTTCGCAGTTGCAGTCGGGGTTAAGCACACCTTCGTGCGTGAGTTTGGAATTGCCGATATCGTAAACTTTACGATCCTTATACTCTTGCGCCTTTCCGTCGTTCCAGTTTTGAATCGGACGGTAGTATCCCGTGATACGGCTGTATACTTCGGTGGGCTCGCCACACTCGGGGCAATTGTATTGCTCACCTACGAGATAGCCGTGCTTTCTGCATACCGAATAGGTGGGAGAAAGCGTATAGTAAGGAAGTTTGTAATTCTCCGCTATTTTCCTTACGAGATTTGCCGCGGACTTCCAGTCGGAAAGTTTCTCGCCAAGGAAGGCGTGGAATACCGTTCCCGAAGTGTAAAGCGTTTGAAGTTCGTCCTGTACGTCAAGAGCCGTGAAGATATCTTCGGTATATCCAACGGGTAGATGTGAACTGTTGGTATAATAAGGCGTGTCGTTCTCGTCCTTGCTCGCAGTTATAATGTCGGGATAGAACTTCTTGTCGTGCTTTGCAAGTCTGTACGAAGTGGATTCGGCAGGAGTTGCTTCAAGGTTATAAAGGTCGCCGTACTCTACCTGATAGTCGGACAATCTTTCACGCATATGATTAAGCACGTCTTTGGTAAAGTCCTGAACCTTTTTGTCCGTAAGATTGGCGCGAAGCCACTTTGCGTTCAAACCTACTTCGTTCATACCTACGAGTCCAATTGTTGAGAAGTGGTTGTTGAACGTTCCGAGATATCTCTTGGTATAAGGATAGAGCCCTGCTTCAAGAAGTTTGGTAATAACCGTACGTTTTACTTTGAGCGAGCGAGCAGAAATATCCATAAGTTTGTCAAGACGCTTATAGAAATCCGCTTCATCTTTCGCAAGGTATGCGATACGGGGCATATTGATAGTTACTACGCCTACCGAACCCGTTGACTCACCGCTACCGAAGAATCCGCCTGACTTTTTGCGGAGTTCGCGAAGGTCAAGACGAAGTCTGCAACACATACTTCTTACGTCGCTCGGCTCCATATCGCTGTTGATATAGTTGGAGAAATAAGGCGTGCCGTACTTGGACGTCATTTCGAAAAGCAGACGATTGTTTTCGGTTTCAGACCAGTCGAAGTTACGGGTTATGGAGTAAGTCGGTATGGGATATTGGAAGCCACGACCGTTTGCATCGCCTTCTATCATAATCTCGATAAAGGCTTTGTTGACCATATCCATTTCTTTCTGGCAGTCCTTATACTTGAAGTCTACTTCCTTACCGCCTATTATACAGTTGAGTTCTGCAAGGTCGTTGGGAACTACCCAGTCAAGAGTAATGTTCGTGAACGGAGATTGCGTACCCCAACGGCTGGGTGTATTTACGCCGTAAATGAACGATTCAATACACTTCTTTACCGCGCTATAGGAAAGATTATCCACCTTTACGAAAGGCGCCAAGTAGGTATCAAAGGAGGAGAACGCTTGCGCGCCTGCCCACTCGTTCTGCATTATGCCAAGGAAGTTTACCATCTGGTTGCAAAGGCTGGAAAGATGCTTTGCAGGTGATGAAGTGATTTTACCCACTACTCCGCCCAAGCCTTCTTGAATAAGCTGTTTTAACGACCAGCCCGCGCAATAACCAGTAAGCATAGAAAGATCGTGGATATGAATATCCGCGTTGCGGTGAGCGTTACCAATCTCGTCGTCGTAAATTTCCGAAAGCCAATAGTTGGCGGTTACTGCGCCTGAGTTGCTGAGAATAAGTCCGCCTACCGAGTACGTAACGGTAGAGTTCTCTTTTACTCGCCAGTCGTTGATTTTAAGGTAATTGTCAACGATCGCTTTGTAATCCACCATCGTTGCGGTGATATTACGAATCTTTTCCCTCTGTCTACGATAAATAATGTACGCTTTGGATACGTCGTCGTAGCCTGCTTTTATCAATACCGATTCTACGCTGTCTTGAATATTCTCGACCGTGATGGATTGATTTTCGATTTTCGGCTCGAAATCTGCGGTAACTTTCAGCGCAAGGAAATCAATCACGTCGGGGTTGTACTGACGATTGCACGCCTCAAACGCCTGTGTGATTGCTGAGCTGATCTTTTTAATGTCAAAGGATACCGCTTTGCCATCTCTTTTTATTACGTTATACATTGTGTCCTCCAAGATATACAATATTTTGTGGTGTCGATTGTCATTATACACTATATCTTGTATCTTGTCAATGATTTTATGCACAAAATATTGAAAAAAAGAATATTTTCAGCGCGCCTTTGCAGGAACTCCCTTTTGCTTTGCTTTCGCCGTCATTTCATTCAAAATTACGGAAGTAACGGGCTCGTTACCTTCGGACACCAAGTCTCCCGAATCAACGAAGTTCTGCAAAAAATATTTTTTCGCGCCCTTTATCCACTCGGCGATCTTCTCTATGTCCGTCGACGTATGCAAACCTGCCGTTACCGTCGTACGAAATTCGTAATCCACTTCTCCGCTGATAAGAAATTTTATACTCTCGTCTATTTCGTCTACGGGCGGATTATTTACGCCTATGGTACGAGCGTATTTTTCACGGCTGTTTTTTACGTCCATAGCAACGTAATCGACCAGACCTTTATTTACCAATGCTTTGAGTTTGCTTGGGAATGAGCCGTTAGTGTCTAGTTTTACCGCATAACCGAGCGATTTGACTTTTGTCAAAAAATCCTCCAATCCGCTTTGCAGTAAAGGTTCTCCGCCCGTAACGACTACACCGTCCAGCAGTCCTTTACGCCGAGCAAGGTAGGTGAAAATTTCTTCTTCGCTGACGGAAACTTCGTTTATATGCGTAACGAGTGAGGCGTTATGACAAAAAGGGCAACGAAAATTACACCCGGGCGTAAATACGATACACGCCATCTTCCCGGGAAAATCAAGCAATGTCAATTTTTGAAATCCGTTTATTTTCATTTCAGCACCTCCAAGTACAAGAAATTATAGCATTTTGCCAAGACAAGCGCAACTTATTTAATAAACCAAAACGAGCATATTTTATCGAAGGCGTGGCATTATCTGGTAACGTACAGAAATACGTACTTTTATAAAAAACGGGCAGACTGATTATCTACTCGTTTTTCATATAAACTATTATTATTTAGTCGCTTTTATCAAAGCGAAGATTATTTTTCAAAATTTATATTCTTTTCCAGTCTATTTCTCCGACTGTTTCTATTTCTCCATCGCCGTCTACGCTCATTACGTAGCCGTTCCAAGCGTAGGTCGCAAACGTCTGCGCGCTCGTATCTATTTTCGTCAGATCGGTATCAATGCCCAGCCCTCTGCGTTTGAGATAGGCTTCTTTTTTCGTCCATATCTTGAAAAAGGTTTCGTCTGACGACGATTTTTCCATTAAATCATATTCCGCTGACGAGAAAAAACGTTTAGCAAGCGGTAATGCGTTTTTCATATAACGAATTTTCTCTAAGTCAACGCCTATTTCGGTTTTTGACAGTCCGCATACGGCGTAATCGCTTGAGTGTGATACGCTGAACTTCCACTCACCGTTATTTATCGTCGGTTTTCCACTCGTCCCTCTTGCAAGAACAAGTCCGTCGGTTTTTTCGCCAACGTAATCAAGCAAAAACAGCAGCGCGTGAAGGGCCGTCAAACTCTGCTTTTTTGAATCGTCGTTATTGCGGGAAAGAATATCGTCAATATAGTCCTTTGACGAAGCGAAACGCTCGTAAAGGACTTCTACGTCCACGTCTTTCTCTATTTTTTTTGTCGTTACGTATATCAAAGTGGTATGTTTCTGTGTTTTTGCGCGTAAACAAGCGCGAGTTTTGTCACAAACAAGATAAAAAGCGAACGATTGTACGGTACTATTCGCTTTTGCGTTGTGTAAAAATCGTTACTTAATATTAGATAATTTTGGGAAATGAAAACCGCCGATAACTTTCGTCAACGACGGAATATTTCTTTATTTTTCTACTTTTCACGTTGTTCTTCGAGTTCTATGCCCAAGCGAATACTCCAATTTTTTGCCGTAATTATTTCGGCGCGATATTGAGCGAACTGTTTATTTAATTTGCGGGATTTACGGAGTTTGGACGACAGCGCGATTTTATGGAAGAGCGATGCGAAATATCCGCGCTGTTTTCTCGGACCTACCTGAATTTCTTTATCTAATTTATCTGAAGCAAGGGTATGTAAGAAATTCACGCCTTTCAAGAAGTCTTCTACACCGTCGAAAACGTAGGCGAGTTTTTCTTTATCCTTGTGAACGTATTTTCTGAATGCCTTTTTAAGCATTTTGCGGAGAGGTTTACCCGACACTCCGCCGAGAGACGCGTACGCAAAACATGCGTTTCTATACAGATAATATTCATAGCCCCGTCTTTCGTAAGGTTTTGTCCATACGCCAAAGCCCGCGGGAATAATCACGGAAGAGAACTCGGAAAGGCGCATCCCCCACTCCTGACTGCCTTCTGTATGAGTAGGCAAAGGAAGTCCTGCCATTTTCTGCGCAGACAAAGGGAAACAGAAACAATCCCAATCGCAGTAATCTACGTTACGCAAGCAAGTAGCGAGCAATCCTCCCATCGTACTTGCATCTATATTCGCCCCCAAATCTCTGCCGAGAACTTCAGAAGCTGTTTTACCCACGCGCAAAGTCTTTGTGGGAGTTTCGGGTAAAAAAGAAACACAACCAAATGCGGTGGATAAATTTTCAGCGTTCAGTACGGACGAAAAAGCCGTTATACGGCCTATCACCGAAGGATCAACGCAAACGCCACCACGCATAATCAAGGCGTGCGTCTTTTTATCCGAATTGCATTCAATAAGTCCGCGAGTAACCGCGCCCACCTCGCCAAGATTACGGCAAGGAATAAGTTTTATGCCGTCGGGCAAGTCTTTTTCCGTAAGAGATTGCGTACAATCAACGACGTATACGTCCAAGCCGTTTATTTCGTGTTTTACGCGGGTAAGCGGTACTACGTTACGGTCGTCGCCTTCTTGAAGTATGGGAATTATTATACCCATTGAAACGGCTTGATTGACGCTAGCATCGTCGCACTCCCATACGCCACCGTAAAAAGTGACCTTATCAATGGAGGTTATGCGAAAACCGAGCAATCCGCCACCGTAAACTTCCACTTCGGTGCGGTAACTTCCCTCCGCTTCTATTTCGCTTATGACGTAAGAGTGGTATTTCTTTTCTCCATCAATCGCAGGCTCGTCGTATGGAATATAACGCGACAAAGTTATTTGCGCTAAGCCGTCAAAGAAAAGACGAAGTGATACTTTGCGTACGTTCGTCTTTTCAAGAAGAACTTGCGCATCAAGACAGCCGAAATAGGTGGCGAAATCCGCAGACTCGCCCCTCGCCAAATAAATCACGCCGTCGTCTGCTCTACCGCCTCTGTTGTACAGAAATTCCGCGCCGTCGGGAGCAGGATATAATTTTATGCGAGAAAGTTCCACTTATTCTTCATCCTCATCATTTTCTTCTTTCGGGAGAACTTTTATTTTTACTTCCAGAACTCGCTTTAAGTTTGCTTTCGTTACGGTAACTACGAGATTTTCAAACTCAAAGGTCGCGCCCGAAGTGGGTATTTTTCCAAGTTCTTCAATAACCCAACCGCCTACGGTAGTGGAATCAAATTCCTCTTTCGTATCTACGTCCAAGCCTTCAAAAACGTCCGCTACGTTTGCAAAACCGTTCGCGACGTATTCGTCGTTGCCCACGTCACGGTAAGATTCTTCCACTTCGTCGTGCTCGTCCCATATCTCGCCTACGAGTTCTTCCAATATATCTTCTAACGTAACAAGCCCTGCCGTTCCGCCAAACTCGTCTACGACTATTGCCATATGCGTTTTTGCGCGTTGTAACATACGGAGAACAACGTCTACTTTCATTGAAGGAGCGACGGATATTGCAGGCTGTACCGCCTTTGCAAACGATTTGTCATCCCCCGTATAGTATATCTTATTGAAATCCTTGTCGTTAAGCACGCCGATAATGGAGTCTATCGTTTCGTGATATACGGGGATTCTCGAATAACCGCTTTCGCTGAACGCTCTCGCTACTTTGTCGGGATCATCGTCGTCGGCTATCGCCGTTACGCTGACTCTGGGGACCATAATGTCTTTTATTTCCAGATCGTCGAACTCGATTGCGTTCTTTATGAGTTGGCTCTCGTGCATATCAAGTTCGCCTTCGCTTTCTGCGGTCTCCACGATGGTTACAAGTTCCTCTTCCGTTATGCTCTTATTTTCAGTCAGTTTGAAAAGTTTTATGAGAAGCTTTTTCCAACCCTTAAAAAACAAATTCAACGGGAAAAGAATATAATAACAAGCTATTACGAAAGGATAAAACGCTTTCGCCATCTTTTCAGGATTGTTTCTCGCCAGCGTTTTGGGTGTTATTTCCCCGAAGATAAGAACTACGACGGTCGTTACGATAGTCGTTATTACGTTCGCAAGCGCTTCGTTGCCGAGTATTAACTGCAAAAATAACATAGTCGTCAGCGTAGTCAGCGTTATGTTGACTAAGTTGTTTCCAACAAGTACGGTAGAAAGCAAGTCGTCGTATCTGTCGAGAAGTTTTAACGCTTTGCCCGCTTTCTTATCGCCGTCGGCTTGCATAGTACGCAAACGAATTTTATTCGCAGACGAATAAGCCGTTTCGCTCGCCGAGAAAAGTCCGGACAAGACAATAAGAACGGCTATCGGAATAAGAAGTATATATACTCCGAAATTTGTTTGGGCAGTAACGCCCGTATTACTTATTATATAACTTAGGTCAGGCATGATAATATATTATAACATGGGGAGCAAACTTTTGCAAGGGTTTTTGTATATATTCTCAAAAGTCAGGTTTTCTCGCCTTCCGGCAAGGTTTTTTACTTTGACTTTTAATTCCTTTCAATGTATAATATATGAATAATCGTTTGAAATTATAATTTGCGAAAGAAAAGGAAATACTATACTCATGCCCGATTGGCTTTTATTAACAATTAAAATAGCGTCAGGACCTATTATCGGCGCGATTATCGGATTTTTCACTAACTGGCTGGCTGTAAAAATGCTTTTTCGCCCTTACAAAGCCAAGCATATAGGCAAACTGCGTATTCCCTTTACGCCCGGCATTATACCCAAGCGTAAAACCGCGCTTGCAAACGCGCTTGGCAAAGTAGTCGGTACTAAACTCATCACTACGAGCGACTTAAACAGACTGTTTACAAGTGATAGCATTAAGGAAAAAATCGGATTAACCGTGTCGGAAGCCGTTTTCGGTGTGTCTGACGAAGTTACGGCGAGAAGCGTAATCGACGGCTTTGGAGAAGGCAATGCGGACAAGGTTCGCGACAAAGCAAGCGGATTTATTACTAATAAAATGCTAGTCGCGGTAAAAAAACTCGATCTGCCCGAACTCATTACCACGCACGCAGGCGACGCGCTCTCTTCCGTGGGTGGTATAGCGAGCGTTATCGGTGTGTTCGGCGGTAATAAATTGATGACTAAACTTGCTTCCGTCGTAGGCGAAAAACTCGAAAAGTATATTGAAGATAACGGTTACGATCTCGTCTGTCCTATCGTCAAAGAAGAAATTGATAAAATATTAAACTCTTCCCTTTCAAATTCCGTGGCGACGGTGGGAGTTACTAGGGATAAAATCGCAAGCCTTGCCGTCAGCGTATACGAAAAATACGCTGTGGAAAAAATCAGCGAATTCGTGGCGGGCTTTGATATTGCAAGTATCGTTCGGCAAAAAGTGGACGATATGAGTATGAAGGAAATTGAAGATCTCTTTATGACGGTAATGAAAAAAGAACTCAGCGCAATCGTCAATCTTGGCGGAATTCTCGGTCTTTTGGTGGGCGGAATAAACTCTCTGATAAATATATTTTTACTTTAATGATTTGCGCAAAAAAAAGGCGTGTTATCCAAGTACGGATACACGCCTTTTATGATTTTTCCAAATTATATAAGTTTTTTTAATTCGGATTTTTGGTCGGGTGTCAGGCGGTAAGAGTCGTGGCATTTGCTCACAGATTTGCGCTTGACGAAAGGTGTTAACGGTAGTGTGGCAAGAAGCGTCTTACCAAATTCGTAGTCCTTGGTGATTATTTCACATACCGTCCAAGCGACCGCCATATCTACGTAGTACGCGCCAAGAGGAATAGATGCAAGTTCGGCAGTTATGCGTTCGGCAGGAAGTTTGGGAAAGAAATTGAACAGGAACATTACGTACGCGCGGATTTCGTATTCCCCGCCCTTTTTCAGGTACGCAAACTCGCGCAAAAAGTCGTCGGCGTTCGTCACCCAATCAAACCGCTTTATGATCTGGTCGGTATGCGCCCAACTCGCAAAGCGCGGAATAAGGCGCGTAAGCAGTTCGACGTTGGCTGAGGCGGACTTGCCTAACTGCCAACCGCAGAGCAATACTTCTTCAAAGGAATATTCTTCTCGCCCAAAAAACGCTTGCGTAAAATCGGGAAACTCTCGCTTAATGCGTTTCGCAAAAGCGCGCAAAACGGGAGTCCGCACGCCGTAAACGGGCAGGGTTGTATTGACTATACGCGCGCTGAAAGAACGATACTTCTCGTCTGTCAGGGTTTTTAATTCGCAAATAAGTTCGTCGTAATTCACTCCGTACTCCTCTTTTCCACTTGTTGATTTAATTATATCACAAATAAGAGCGCAAGGCAAACGGTTCAAGATAGGTTGCTCTCGGCTGAGCGAATTCCTCGCGCTTGGGACTTATTGCGTCTCCTGCTTTCGTTACGCTCGCAGTTCGACCTCTCGCGCCGGCGCACAAAAAAAGAACAGACCTTTTGGTAAAAAATAGACTTGCCGGTGGTCAGGGACGAAGCAATCAAGCAAAAGCACAAAACACAAGATATTGCATATAATATCGTCATACTACGCAATATCTTGTATATATGTTTTCGCTCCCCAATTATTCCCCAAAACTTTTCATATCAGAAAAGCCGAAGAATTACCACTTTTTAGCAAAATATTCTTGCAAAAACGCAAGTCTTAAACGATTGCTTTTTGACGTGTCTGAGCGATATATAACACTCATCTAAGCGTTCATCAAGCAAGTTAGCAGACTTTATAGGGAATATCGCATAGTTCGTATAGTCCTCACCGTCTATAATTATCTTGTATGTGTTCTTTACTGCCATATGCTCCTTTCTCCCAACAATAAAAGACGCCCAATTTTATTGAACGTCTTTACGTTTTGCTTTGTGTGGTGTATTAGTTTATCTTAAAGCCTAAGCCATTTTTCATCATAAGTTCTATGTCGCCAAGACAAACGCACGCCATTTCCCCTGTATGCTTATCGTATACAGTATATTTGTCATCAGATAACTTATAATTTTCGGTGTCAAGCACCTCGAAAGTTTCGTCATCAAATACTTTTGCTACTTCCCTGCCCGTTGCTTCGTTTATTATTATTTGTATTTCTTTCATAATATCACTCCTTATCTTTCATATAGCCTTTCATATCCGCTTACCACTCCACCGTATTTTTCAAAGCGTCCTCCGGAAGGGTAATAACCCCTGCCGAATATGTCTTGGAATATCTCTGTTTTGGGCTTTAAATTTTCCCACGGTATAAAAGCCGTTTCTGTTTCCCCTATATCGCAACCGTTCCAATACTCAGTTGGTCTGCCTTTTATAAGCCACGAACAAGAGCCAACTTTGCCACCCCAATGGTCGCTACGCCTATATACACCTTTGTCAGTATACCAATACTCGCTACTTGTTTCACCCGTAGGTATACCACGCCATTTTTTCGGACTTGTATAATCGGCTTTTCTGTCAGGCGGGTTATCTATCTTTTCCCATAGACCTATCGAATTATGGTAAAAGTTCTCTTTGGTGTCCTTTTCGTCGCTGAACAAGTCTGCTAATTTACTGTAATAATTATACTTTTGCTCTATTTCCTCTGCTGATAGAGCACCCGTACCTCTTGGGCATTCTTGTTCTAACGCCTTTAATTCGTCTTGCGACAATATCCGTTTCTTTCCCTTATTCTCTTCGGGTGGCGCTTCGTCTTTCAAACCCTCGTATGAAGCATTCTCTCGATATTGGAATTGCTGATAATTGTCTTGGTTGATCCCTTTCTTTCCAAGTTCTTGCCATAATTCCGCACTTTCTTTGCCGTCCGCAGGTATGCCATACGACTTCGCAAGTTTTTGTTCAGTAGTTTCAGTTTTTGTTCCCGAGTCCTTACCTTTTTCGGTAAATTTACCGTCGTTATCTCTCGGGTGTTTGCTCTCGTCAAACCCTCCGTCCTGCTTGGTTTACTTTTGGGTGGCACGGGCTATTTATCGCCC
>JAFXKH010000056.1 GCA_017531795.1 Clostridia bacterium | reverse complement strand
TTTTTTCTTGCGCTTGCGAGCCTTTGTGTGGTATAATAACGTTATGTCACCCACAATAAAATTCCGGAATATTATTTTTCTTTCTTTCTGCGTGATTTTTTGCGCCAGTCTTTTCGGATGCGCGAAAAAGGCAGAGGCGTTCGACCTATACGGATATTTCGGGGATACGCTCACGCGAGTGGTGACGTACGAAACTCTCGGTGATGACGAAGAAAAAATCCGCGCGGTGTGTGAGAGCGTGGACAGAGCGGTTTCTCTTTCCGTGAAAAACTCGGACGTAAACCGCTTCAACAGCGCAGAGCCGAGCGAAAAAGTCAGGCTGAGCAAGGTCGGGTACGAGATTTTCTCACAGGCGAAGGAACTTTTTACGCTGACGGGTGGAGCGTACAACCCTGCCGTCGGACTGCTCGTGGACTTGTGGGGGTTTTCACCGCGATTTAATTCTCCCGATTACACACCCACTATGCCGTACGACAGAACGGAGCCGTCCGTTCCCGCTGAAAAGTATATTTCGGCGTTTTCGTCTGAGGAAGTGACCGATTTCAGCAAAGTTACGCTCGGTCAGGACAATGACGGTTATTACGCGATAAAACCAAGCGGTAGCGTGACGGTGGACGGAGTAAAATATTCTATGCAAATAGATCTTGGCGGTATCGGTAAGGGTTACGCCTCCGACGAGTGCGCCAAAGCCGTTTCGCAAAAAGATTTTTACGTCAGCGTGGGTGCGAGTTCGCTCGTGCTTGGAAGTAACGCAGTTACGCCGTCGGGAGCGAAAGAAGAAAACGTTTGGAAGGTTACGCTCGCTTCTCCGCGCGGAGAAAAAGCCTACGCTTCGGTCTTCGCCAAGAACGTCGCAGGCAGTACGAGTGGGGATTATCAGAAATATTTCGAGCAGAACGGCGTGAGATATTCGCATATCATAAACCCGTTCACGGGTAGACCGATCGACAATAGCGTTGCGACGGTGACGCTTTTCGGAAGAACGGCAAGCGCGCTCGACGCGCTGACGACGGCAATGTCGGTTATGGGTAAAAACGATGCGATTTCGTTCTGGAAAGAGCATTTGAGCGATTGCGATCTGCTTCTGACCGCTTACGAGAACGGCAAAGGCGTAATTTATACCAATCTGACCGAAGACAGACTCGTCGTAGGCGAAGAATTCGTAATTCAGAGAATTACGGCGTAAAGCAAGTTTTAAGCGAATTTTTAAGCGACAAAACGGGGTTTTAATAGACGCAGAATATTATCCTATGCAAAACAAACTCGGACAAGTAAAAAACAGCAAGCCGTTCAGACTTGCCGACCTTATCGTGTACGCCCTACTCGCAGGGGTTATAGTACTCCTTTTTACGCTGTTTATTTTCGTTTCGCCTGCCCTACCACTTTCCAAAGTATACGCCGACGTGGGAAACGCAGAACTATTTTCGTATGACTTTGAAAAAGGCGCGCTGGACTTAAAAGACGTGCAAGGCGTGACGGTGAGCGTGACGGAAAGTGACGAAAGCCTTTCGCTCGTCATAGCCTTTGAGGGCGGTGGTAGTAACGTCGTCGTGATTGAAAAATCGGGCTCGGCGCGAGTAAGCGAAGCCAATTGCAGTCTTTCCAAAGATTGCGCGCATACGTCCCCGATTATTGATTCAAACGGCGTTATCGTATGCGTTCCGCACCGATTGAGAATATACGCAAGCAAGGAATTCCAACCTTCTTTGGGATAAAAACAAGGGCAAGACGGATTTTACTCCGCTTTGCCCTTTTTGTTTTGCATTTGTACTCCTTATTATAAAGTCGACGTTTTTTATTTGAATTCTCGGCTGAGAAGGGAAAGTTTTCCGTCGTCACCGACGTAATATCTTTCGTATCTGTCCGAATATTCATACACAAGAACTTTGGGATCTTTTCTCGTGCGGTAAATTGTGGGTTTTTCGTTTCGAATTTTTTCTTCAGATTGTTGACGGCTATAATATTCGTCAAGGCTTATGCCCGGCGTACTTGAATTGTTTGGTTGAACGTAAGAGGAGAAAGTCTGTTCTTTATTATCCGAGTCGGAAAATGATGAGTAAAGCGCGTCGTGAGCGTTTATCTTGTCTTTCTGCTTGCCGACGTAATCGTTGCTTTGCGTTTCGGAATAAAGCCGTGATGCCGCCTCTGCTTGTCCCATACCACGCTCGGGCTGGGGCGGTGTGGCGCGCATATACTCGGTAAAATTGCTCGAGGGAGTTATGATGTTCGGACTTCCCGTCATTGCCTTGGTATAACGCGCTTGTTCTTCGGAAATTCTCGTGGCTTCTTCTTCAATGCGTTGATAATCACGAAAACCGTCGCTCGCCTGATATTCGAGCCGTTCGTTTTTCGAAACTTCTGCGCTTTCTTTTTTTTCGGGCGGTTGTTCCGTTCTCACCTTCTTATGCGTGCAAACGTAATAGCACAGCGCGAGCGACGCGATCAATGATACGGACAAACCGAGAAAATAGAAAGACCACGACGCTCCAATCGTACCCGTCATAATAGTAATTACGAGAAAAAGTACCGAGTACGTGAGTGGAATCCATAAATGCATCCCAAACAATCCTTTCACTAATATTGACAGAAATTTTTTCATAAGTTAGTCCTCTGACTTCGGGCTATGCACCCTTTACGCTTTAATCACTTCCAAACCGCCGAGGAAAGGACGGAGAACTTCGGGAACGCGAATCGAGCCGTCTGCCTGCTGATATTGTTCAACTATGGCCGGAAGTACACGGCTGGTTGCAAGACCGCTACCGTTCAGCGTGTGAACGAATTCGTTCTTGCCCGTGCTTGCCTTGTATCGAGTACCGTTACGTCTTGCCTGATAATCGTTGGCGTTGGAAACGCTCGATACTTCTTTATAAATGCCCATAGACGGAATCCATACTTCAATATCGTAAGTGCGAGCCATAGATGCCGAGCAGTCGCCTGCCGCGAGTTTGGAAAGTTGGAAGTGTAAGCCGAGTTTTTCCATAAGCGAGCAAGCCTTATTTACGAGTTCTTCAAACGCTTGCTTGGACTGAGCGGGCGTGGTTATTTGTACCATTTCTACCTTGTTGAACTGGTGACCTCTTATCATACCGCGTTCTTCGCTACGGTAACTACCCGCTTCTTTGCGGAAACAAGGCGTATAAGCGAAAAGTTTTTTGGGCAGTTCGCTCTCTTTCATAATCTCGCCTGCGTAAAGATTAACGAGCGCAGTTTCTGCGGTGGGGAGCATAAACTTCATTTTCTTTCTGTCACCTTCCGCTTCGGCGTTTTCTACCCAGAACACTTCGTCACGGAACTTGGGGAACTGTCCCGAACCGTAACCGCTGTTATAACCGAGAGCAAGGGGTGGCATAATGAATTCATAGCCGTCTTTAAGGTGTTCGGACACAAAGAAGTTGAGAAGCGCCCATTCCAAACGCGCGCCTGCGCCTCTGTATATCCAATGCCCCGAGCCCGAAAGTTTAACTCCGCGCTCGTAGTCGATAAGTCCGTTCTTGGTGCAAAGCGTTACGTGGTCAAGCGGTTTGAAATCAAATTCGGGCTTGCTTCCCACTACTTTTACTATTTCGTTGGCTTCCTTTCCGCCTGCGATAACGTCGTCGTCGGGCAGGTTGGGCAAACGGCATACGAAGTCGGTCAGTTCGGTTTCTACTTCCGCAAGAGCCTTGTCAAGCTCAGCAATCTCTCCGCCGATAGCCTTGGTGCGCGCGATAATCTCGCTTACGTCCTGACCTTGCTTTTTGAGTTGTGGAACGAGCGCGCTCGCTTTATTGCGTTCGCTTTTGAGTTCGTCGCCACGCTTTATAAGTTCCTTGCGCTTACCGTCAAGTTCAATAACCGTTGTAAAATCCACTTCGCAACCTTTCTTTGCGAGTTTCGCCTTTACCTCGTCGGGATTGGCGAGTATCATCTTAATATCAATCATATATACCTCTATGTGCTTTGTATATTCTGCCTATAATTTTATCACAATATCCTCTACTTCGCAAGGGTTTGAAAGATAATTTTGATATTTTTTGACGGATATATTGGGATTGCGTTTTTATTATAAGAAAAATCGGCTTGCTGAAAACAAGCCGATTTACTTTAAGGGTTT
>JAFXKH010000055.1 GCA_017531795.1 Clostridia bacterium | reverse complement strand
AACGCCGTCAAGAATTTTATCCCAATCGTAATCGGCTTTTGTAGAAAGAGCGAAAGCAGCGCCTGCTCTGTCATAAACTACCTTACTCGGTCTTTGGCTTGCGCCCTTTTCGAGAAAATAAATACCGATACGATCACCGCCGCGGGTAATACCCGAAACGTCTACGCCAAATCTGCGGAGCGAATTAACCGCAGCCTGTCCTATTTCGTGCGCAGGAAGTTTGGAAACGAAGCCTGCGTCAATGCCGTAATTAGCGAGAGAAACGGCTACGTTAGCCTCTCCACCGCCGTACGTTGCGCCGAACTTGTCTGCCTGCACGAATCTATAATATCCTTCGGGAGCAAGGCGAAGCATAAGTTCGCCAAAAGTAATAACCTTCATTATACACCTCCAATATGCGCCATTGCGCTTTTTGTTTTCGCCTCAATTTCTTCCGCGCTACCTTTCATCATCCAACTTCCGCCACAAGCGAAAATCTTTTCAAAGGCAAGGAAGTCAAGCACGTTGCCTTCGTTCACACCGCCCGTAGGCATAAAGCGTACTTGGGGGAAAGCGGCAGAGAGAGCCTTTATCGTTTTCAAACCGCCAAAGTCGCTCGCAGGGAAGAATTTGAGTTCTGTAAGTCCAAGAGAAACCGCCTTGATTACTTCGGTAGGCGTTACCACTCCGGGATAATAGGGCACACCGAGTTCCTTGCAAACTTCTGCTACGTCCTCTGCAAGTCCGGGAGAAACCACGAACTTTGCTCCACATTCAATCGCCTGTCTTGCCTGCTCAGCGTTGATAACCGTGCCTGCGCCAACAAGCATTTCGGGGAACTTCTGCGTTGCAAGGCGAATAACGTCGGGAGCGCAAGCGGTACGGAAAGTGACTTCCGCAATAGGAAGGCCTCCGCGAACGAGCGCGCCGAGCGAACTTTCAGCATCCGCAAAATCTTTTATTACCACTACGGGTACGAGTTTATATTTTTTAATAGTTTCAGATACGTTCATTTTTTACCTCTTACGGCTACTCAGCCGAGTGTCTTTTTAATGTTGTCGTAACAAATATCTTTGACGAGCAGGCGAGCCGATTCCATATCGTATTCACCCTTGTCCACCAGACCTCCAACGTAATCGCAAAGCAATCTGCGGAAGAAGTCAAAACGCACGTAAGATGAGAAAGAACGGGAATCCGTCAGCATACCAAGGTTGTTGCCAAGGCAAGCGTATTCGGCAATCTGCGACAGATTGGCTTTAATGCCCTCTTTGGTGTCGTTAAACCACCACGCTGCACCCATTAATACGTTGCGGAACGCTCCACTTATGCAAGCAAGCATAGGTACTGCGCTCGGATTGAGCGAATACATAACTATTTTCGGGCGTTCGTCGTCCGTCATAGACGAAAGGAACTTTATTACGCCGTCTGCGCTTACGGAATTGGAGAACACGTCGCAACCCCTGTCAACTCCCTGCGAGGCAAACACAGTGGGGTTTACGTTTCTCGTTACGGAGAAATGGAGTTGCAAAAGAACTCCACGGCGGGCGTATTCTTTGGCGATAAACAGGAGCAAATGTCCGAAAAGCGCGTCTTTTTCGTCTGCGCTTGCGCTCTCACCCTTGCGGAAAATCTCTTCCGCTTCTTCGTCGCTTGCGTAACGCTTCGGGAACTCAAAAAAGCCGTGGTCGGCAATTTTACAGCCCTTGCTCGTAAAGAAGTCAAGTCTGTCAACGAGAGCCTGTCGCAAATCGCTTACTGACGTTATCTCCCTGCCCCACGCCGAGCCGAGCATTGCCAAATATTCAGCAGTCGGGTAAAGCGCCTTGTCGGGACGGAAAGTGGGCGCGACGGTCACGCCGTCGTACACGCCGTGCGCAGAAAGATCGCTGACAGGATCGTCCGTTGTCGCGATATATTCCACGTCAAAAGATTTAAGAAGTTTTCTGACCGAAAGGTCTTTAATTTTTTCGTTTGCTTGGGCGTAAATTTCTTCCGCGGTATTTTCGTTCAGCGGACGGGTAATGCCGAACACTGCGCGAAGTTCAAGATGAGTAAAATAATACAGCGGACCGCCAATAAGCTTGGGCATAACGGACGCGTATGCAAGGAATTTTTCCTTCCAGCTCGCATCACCCGTTATATATTTTTCGTCTATGCCGTTCATACGCATAGCGCGCCACTTATAATGGTCGGCTCCCAGCCACAACTGTCCTACGTCGGCAAAACCGTCGTCACGCATAATAGCGTATTCGTCCAAGTGACAATGATAGTCTATAATGGGCAGATTGCGGACGGAGGCGTATAACGATTGGGCGGACTGACCGCCGAGAAGTACGTCGTCTCCGAAGAATTCCATAATCACACTCCCGAATATGCTGAAAATCCTCCGTCAACAGGCACGATTATGCCCGTAACGAAACCACTTGCATTGTCGTCGGCAAGCCAAAGCAAAGTACCGATAAGGTCCTCTGTTTCGCCGAAACGTCCCATAGGAGTATGTCCCAAAATCTTCGCCGTACGCGCGGTGGGAGTACCGTCGTCGTTCCAAAGCAATTTTGCGTTCTGCTTAGTGGAGAAGAATCCGGGCGCAATAGCGTTTACTCTGACTCCTGCCGAAGCGAAGTGAACGGCAAGCCATTGGGTAAGATTGGATACGCCTGCTTTCGCTGATGAGTAAGCAGGAATTTTCGTAAGCGGACGGTATGCATTCATAGACGAAATATTGATGATATTTCCCTTGCCTGCTTCCGCCATATCTTTTGCAAACACTTGACAGCAAAGTACTGCGCTGAGAATATTGAGGTCAAATACGAACTTAAAGCCGTTTTCGTCAAGGTCGAAGAAAGTCTTCATGCCTTCTTTCGCCTCGTTATAGAACTCGTTATCCGTCGTACACTTAGGGCTGTTTCCGCCTGCTCCGTTGATGAGCATGGTTACGTTGCCAAAAGTCTTCTCTATCTTCTCTTTCGCGCCTAAGATTGCGTTTTTGTCAAGACAGTTCGCAGGAGCGGATACTGCTTTTCCGCCTGCAGCGGTAATCTCCGCCGTCATTTTGTCACAAGCTTCAGCGTTCAGGTCGATAATTCCCACCGATGCTCCGCACTCTGCAAGCGCTTTTGCGAACGCACCCATAAGAATACCTGCGCCACCGGTAACCGCCACTACTTCTTTGCTTAAATCTACGTTGAAAGGTACCATTATTTTATTTTCCTATTACTGTTTTGCTTTTTGTTTTTTGTTTTTAATTTTTTACTTTTTGTCTTTTGCTTAGCGTTGTTTCTTAACGTTATTTTGCTTTGACTTTTTCAGCCATTTCAAAAAGTCCGTTTATGTACGTTGCGCCAAGCGCTCTGTCGAACAGCCCGTAGCCAGGTTTACCGCCCTCGTTCCAGATGTTTCTGCCGTGGTCGGGACGAACGTAACCGTCAAAGCCGTTATCAACGAGCGCCTTAACGATGCCAGCCATGTCCAGACTGCCGTCAGCCGAACGGTGTCCGACTTCACAGAAACTGTCCGTATCGTCGGTATACTTTACGTTACGGAGATGTACAAAGTGTACTCTGCCCTGCTTTGCGTATTTTCCAGCCATTTTTATTACGTCGTTGCTTCTGCCTGCGCCGAACGAGCCTGCGCAAAGAGTAACTCCGTTGCGAACGCTGGGTACTGCCTCGAACATTTTGTCAAGGTCAGCTTCGGTGGAAACGATACGGGGCAAGCCGAAAATATCCCAAGGGGGATCGTCGGCGTGTATAGCCATATTGATGCCCACTTCTTCGCAAACAGGAATAACCTTTTTCAAGAAGTATACGAGATTTTCGAACAAGTCCTCGTGCGATACTTCCCTGTACGCTGCAAGCAAACTCTGCAATTCTTCGGGAGTATAACTCTCGTCCCAACCGGGAAGATGCAGGTTGTTCGGATCTACTTTTTCATAATCGGCGCGCGAATATGACAACGAGTCCGAACCGTCGGCGTTGGGGTGATGCATGTCCGTACGAAGCCAGTCAAACACAGGCATGAAATTATAACAAACGCATTTCACGCCTACTTTGGCTACGGCGCGGATATTTTTACAATAGTTTTCTATATAATAATCACGCTTGCCTCTGCCAAGTTTAATATCCTCGTGTACGGGTATGGATTCAATGACCTCCATACCCATACACTGCTCGTCACAAAGGGATTTGAGTTTATTGAGCGAACTGTCGCTCCATGCCTCGCCCACGGGTACATCGTACACCGCGGTAACCACGCCCGTCATGCCGGGGATTTGTCTTATGTAAGATAAGGGTATGCTGTCTTTTTCGCCATACCATCTGAAAGTGAGTTTCATAACCCTCCTATTTTATCGTGGGAAACGCTTAGTCTCCCGAAAAAATTATTCGCTAACGCTATCAGTTGCTACTTCTTCCGCTTCGGGAGCAACGTCTTCTTTTATTACGTACTGCTCGGGAATAGGAATAGCGTTACTTGAAGGTTCTGCCGTCGTAGCGTTCTCACGGCGAGTAAATATCTTCTTATAAAGTTTGTCAAAGAAGTTGTCTTTTTCTACAATGATTTCTCCCGTCTTCTTGTTGATACGGGGCTTCTTAACGGGAACGTACTCAGCAGGTACCTGATCGATAGTCGTCCAGGTAGCCATAGCTTCTTCCATGCTCATACCGCCTTCTACTGCTGCTTTTCTTACTGCGTTTACAGCCTGGATTTCTTCCAACTTCTTTCCGGACAAGCGATATCTCGTCATGCAGAAAGTAGTGATAAGCCAAGATGCCATGGGAAGTAAGCAGAAGCAGATGATACAAGCGAGTTTCATACCGTCCATATAAGGAGTGCCTTCTGCGGGAAGAGCGTTAAGTCCAGGAACGAGGAACACGATGAAGATCTGAAGAAGAAGAGTCTGGAGAGACGAAATGAGTTTATCGATGAGCGAGAAAATCGTTCCCATAATACCGGGTACGTATTTACCTGAACGATAGGTCTCATAGTCAGTACAGTCTGCTACCATAGGAATAGTCATCTGGTCACAGCAGTTAAACGCGCCGTATCCGCATCCGTACAAGATAATGAAGAAGATCGTGTACGCGTTTATCGTAAGGTGGAAACCACCTTCCATAGAGAAGAGCGAGAGATGCGTTGCCGCATTGGCGGGATCATATATGCAAAGCATAATAAGTACGCCGATATAGAACAAGATTGCAAGAAGTGTAAACTGCGCTACGCCACGCTTTTGTCCTTTGTTACCTGCGGTCTTTGAACCCCAGAGGAAGAACGCGCCCATAAAGAAGAAGCACAATACGTAGAACGGAATGAAAAGTCCGTTATAGTCACCCATAAGGCAACCGAAGAGCAAGAATGCTACAGTTCCAGAAGTCGCTACTGTTGAAGCAAGTTTATTGAATCCGGATGACACTACCAGCCAACGTATTTCTTTGTTTTTCTTAATAACGTCTACGTAGTCCTTTAATTTTGCCGATTCTTTTGATACGCCCCAGAACTGAGGTTTATCCTTTTCTGCGATTGCCGCTACAGCCATTATCGTATAAATTGCGGATAAGATAATAACGAACGGAACCATAATGTTATAGAACTGAGGGCCGTATGCAGCGCCACGAAGAACTACTTCTTTGCCAAGATCGTCGATATACGTAATCGTACCCTTAGGGCAGATAGCTTCGTTAGTAAGAATACCGCCTGCCATAATGTTTACGAGAACGATTGAACCGAGCTGTCCGATCATGTTCCAGATCATGAACTGGCTACGCTGTTTGGGATCGTTAGTAAGACAGGTCTGTCCTGCCTTGGTTACTGCGCATTGGCAAGTATAACCAAGAACGTATACTATGTAACTTACGATGTACACAATCCAACGGAGAACCGATACTTCATCGGGAAGAGCGCGGAAGAACACCATCATGAGTAACAGTGAGAACGCAAGCATTACGTTTCCTATTACCATAAACGGACGGAACTTACCGAACTTAGTCCTAGTTCTGTCCATTATACCACCCAGGATAGGGTCAGTAATACCGTCAAAAACACGCATAAGAGGTACGAATAACGCCGTGAACGTACTTACGATAAGTACGAGCGCGCCCTGAGCAATTGCGCCTGCGAGCGCGGTTCCCGTGGAACCGGTAAGGTACATAATTGCAAAGTACGTAAAGTACGAATAGAACGCAAAATATACGTTCGTTGCCGCGTTATTGAACGGGAATAACGCTATTTGCCATTGTTTGGCTCGGTTGTAAGCCTTGCTTCCGCCCGTAGCAGAAACAGCCGTCGTTTGTTGTGCCATATAATATCCTCCATTATTGTTTT
>JAFXKH010000054.1 GCA_017531795.1 Clostridia bacterium | reverse complement strand
ATCTTTTCGGTTAAAAGTCAGGAAAATCCTCTCGATGCCATAAGGCTATCTTCGAGGACGTGCGCCTAACGGCGTACGATTTTCCTGCCTTTTCCCTCGAAAATATATCCACATCTGCTACTTTCCGTGGGTGATAGTATATTGGGAGATGAAGGGGTTTTAGATCCTTCGACTGCGCTCAGGATGACGGCATAGGGACTAAGACGGTGGAGAGTGCGTCTATGACGGACGGCTGGTGAGCGACGTGTACCAAAAACGTACACGAGCGAACACGCAGTTCGTCAGAGGCGTGCTATTACGCCGTCGCTTTTGCGCCGTCGCAAAAAGTTATTTACAAGCCAACCAGTCATTCCCACTCGCCACCTCTACCGTCAGCGGTACTTTTAAGGCTATAGCGGATTCCATTTCGGTTTTGAGAATAGATTTTACCATTTCAAGTTCGGAGGGGTGTGTATCTATAATCAGTTCGTCATGGACCTGAAGAATGAGTTTGGATTTTTTATTTTTAAGAGCCTCGTCCACTTTAAGCATCGCTATTTTTATTATGTCGGCAGCGGTTGATTGCAGGGGCATATTCATTGCAGCGCGTTCACCAAAACTGCGTTGGTTGGCTTTGCCCGAAATAAGTTCGGGAATCGTGCGACGACGGCCCAAAAGACTTTCTGCATAACCCGTTTTTTTGGCTCGCGCTACGATATTTTCCAGATACGTCTTTACTTTGGGGTATTGCGCGAAGTATTTTTCGATATATTCTTTGGCTTGTTTGGGAGAAATGCCTAATCTTTCAGAAAGACCAAACGCGCTCATACCGTATATCAAGCCGAAATTGACCGTTTTTGCAATTCTGCGCTCGGCAGGTGTCGGCTTGTCCGTAGCAAAAAGTTCTTGCGCTACGGAAGTATGGATATCCTTGCCGTCAACGAACGCTTTAATAAGATTCTCGTCACCCGAAAGGTGCGCCATTACGCGAAGTTCTATCTGCGAATAGTCAGCGGATACGAGAACGTTGCCTTCGCTTGCAGTAAAAAGAGAACGGAGTACTTTCCCTTCGTCTTCGCGGACGGGAATATTCTGTAAGTTCGGTTCGGAGGACGAGAGTCTGCCCGTTGTCGTTTGCATTTGATTGAACTCTGTATGGATCCTTCCGTTTACGTCTGCTACTTTGGCAAAGCCGTCAAGATAAGTCGAATTGAGTTTCGCTATATAGCGATAATGGGATATTTCAGGAACTATCGGGTGTTCGTTGGCAATATGCGCAAGGACTTCGGCGGACGTGGATTTCCAACCACGGGAGGTAGTGCCGAAGCGTTTCGGGTAAGGCAAACCGATATCGTCAAAAAGGACTTTGGCAAGTTGCATAGGCGAATTTATGTTGAACTGCTTGCCTGCCATAAGGAATATATTGTCGGCGACTTCTTTTTCGTCCGCATTAAATTTTGTCTTCAATTCCGCAAGTTTTTTTCGGTCTATATGAAACCCCTGTTTTTCCATACGATAAAGGACTTCGACAAGCGGAAGTTCGACTTTTTCATATAGGTCGGTCATTTTCAGGTCGGCTAACCCTTTTTTCATATCTTTCGCGCCCGAAAATATCGCGCAGGAAGAGTGAGTTTTTTCACATCCGCGCATGTCTGCGTAACTCTCTGCGGAGGGAAGTTTTGACGATCCTTTTACGAGATAAGTCATCAACGCTACGTCGTCGTAACTATTCAAGGATACGCCAAACCTGTCAAGATATTTTATGACCGTCTTTGCATCGTAAACGTACTTTTTCACTTTATCGTTTTCAAGAATCGGTTTGATTGCCGATACGATTTCCGCATCAGTCGGACAAACGTCAAAAAGCGTTTCCTTTATAGCCAGCGCGTATTGAGTTACGCCGTTGGCGCAAAAACGCGCGTTTCTGCCAAAGTCAATGGCAAGTTCGGTCGCGCCCTCTATTGCGGTCAACAGTTCGCCCGTACTTTGCAGAGTTATTTCCGAAAACTCTATCTTTTTTTCTTCCACTATCGGCTCTTCTGTTTTCGTCGTTGCGGAAAAAAGTTCAGTACGTCGCAAAAGCGACTTAAAACTCAATTGCTCAAAGCATGCGAACACTTCTCCGCTGAACGGAAACTCGTAAGTCATTTCGGAAAGAGGTACATCTACGTCGCAATCGGTTTTTATCGTTGCGAGCGCTTTGGAAATATCGCTGAGCGCTTTACCTTCTTTTATTTTATCGGCAAGCTTGCCACCTATCTCGTCTGCGTGAGCAAAAACGTTTTCAGCCGTACCGTACTTGGTAAGAAGATCGGTTGCGCGCTTATCGCCTATACCGGGTACGCCCGGAATATTGTCCGAGTTGTCGCCTGCAAGCGCCTTATAGTCGATGATTTGCGAAGGTGTCAAACCCATAAACTCAACGAGAGTAGTCGGCGTCATAATATCCACTTCACTTATACCGCGTTTAGTGAACAATACGCTCGTACTTTCGTCTATAAGTTGGAAACTGTCACGGTCACCCGTGAGTATGAGCGTGGGTACGTGATGATTCTTTGCAAGCGTACCGATAACGTCGTCCGCTTCTATCCCTTCTTTGCCGATATGCTTTATACCCATAACGTCCAGCATATTTTTCAGTACGGGCATTTGTACTGCAAGGTCGTCGGGCATACCCTTTCTCGTCGCTTTATAGCCGTCGTACATCTTATGTCTGAACGTCGGCGCGCGCATATCAAACGCAACAGCGATATATTTCGGTCTATAATCGAGTATTGCTTTGACGAGTATATTCGCAAAACCATACACAGCGTTTGAGGGCGTACCGTCTTTTGCCGTCAGCGTAGGCAATGCAAAATAAGCCCTATTTATAAGGCTGTTTCCGTCTATGAGAAGAAGTGAATTAGTTTCCATACAAATATTATAACCACTTATAATGAAAAAGTCAATCACTAACGGGAAAACTATACAAAAGGAAAAGCGACCTGCTTTCACAAGTCGCTTAGGGGATAACCCCGATTATAAGATGGAAGGATGCGTGATAACAAATTGTTTTTTATTTCATTTTGCGTGTTTATTTATTTCGTTTTGCGCGGTGATTTTGACGGACAACTTTTACAAGAGGCGCAATTTCCGCTACAGTCACAAAAACTGCTTTTGCCTTTTGCCTTACGCCACAACGCAAGCCCTATTACTCCGCCAACGATAGCCACCGCTATGCAAATTATTACGATTTCTATTGCTCCCATAAATTACTCCTTACGCCGTGCGCAAAACTTTTTTCGGGTTCTTTTTATTGAACCAGATTATAACCGCCGTCGCTACTGCTATTACTGCAAGCCATATCGCAACAGGCCAAATGAATTCGCCAACGGTATATATCGCAGTACCTGCTATGTAAGACGAGGCAATCCAGAAAAGAAGTGTCCACTTGAACTTGCCTTTGGGGATTTCGGCTTTTGCCGCCGCTACTGCCGCAAAGCAAGGAATTGTGAGCATATTGAACATTATGAAGGCTATACAACCTGCGCCCGTAATGCCCGTCGCTCCGATAAGCGCCTCTACCGCATCCACGCCTTCCAACGCTTCGTTCGCAGTAAATCCGCTTACTACTGCCGATGCGAGCGTGCCTAACGTGGCTATAACGTTTTCTTTCGCAATAAGACCTGTTACTGCGCCTACCGCGAACACCCAGCCTGCTGAGCCAAGTTGCGCGCCGAAGCCCAGCGGTGTAAATATAGGCTGAACGAGCATTCCAAGAGATGAAAGTATGCTTAAGCCCATTTTTTCGTCAGAAACGAACTGCCAATTCCAAGTAAAGTGTGACAAGAACCAAACGATAATAGTCGAAGCAAGTATAATCGTAAACGCTTTCTTGATGAAGTGTTTTACCTTATCCCAAAGGTGGAAAGCGGTCGTTTTCGCGCCCGGAGCGCGATAATCGGGAAGTTCCATAATAAAGGGCGTAATATCTCCGCGCATAGTCGTGCTACGCATTATAACTATGGCGACAAACGCAAAGAACATACCGAGAATATACATAAGAGTTACGATAAGGTCGGAAATTTGTCCAAGACCGAACGCTCCTATCATACCGCCTGCAATCGCTGTCAATATGGGCAATTTCGCACCGCACGAGAAGAAAGGTATTACGCGTATCGTTGCCGTTCGTTCTTTTTCGTCCGCTAGCGTACGGGTGTTAACCATTGCAGGAATGGAACAGCCAAAGCCCATAATCATAGGCATAAACGCTCTGCCCGAAAGTCCAAGACGACGGAAAATTCTATCAAGAATAAACGCTACGCGCGCCATATATCCGCTGTCTTCAAGCATAGAAAAGAAAAAGAACAATAATACTATCTGAGGGAGGAAAGACAATACGGCGAAAAGTCCGCCAAGAATACCGTCGTTTACCAGGCCTACTGCCCATTCTGCCGCCCCAACTGATTCAAGTCCGCCTGCTACTCCACCGCTTATCGTTGAAGTCAATAGGTCCAGCGCGTTAAAGAGCATTACTCCCGGTGAATTAAGTCCACTTGAAAAGAGTATGCCAAGCGCAGGAGACTCTGCCGTAACTGCTCCGCACCACTCGCCGAAAGACGGTATAATTGCGCCAAGGAACAGGAAGTCTTCCGCAAACGTCAAGTGGAAGATGGCAAAGAGGATTAGGGCGAAAATCGGAAGTCCAAAAACTTTATGCGTCAATACTCTGTCTATCTTATCTGACTTAGTGAGTTTTGCTCCGCTTCCGTCCTTTCTAGTAAGCGCAGGCGAATAGTTCGCCGTTACGTAGTCGTATCTTGCGTTTGCCACGAGCGCTTCGATATCTTTGCCGAAAATTTTGTCGTTGAAAGTCAAGAGTAATTTATCCGCGTAAGACGCGCTTTTTTTATGCACGCTACGTTCCACGCTGTCACCTTCAAGGAGTTTTATGGCGTGGAATACGGGAGAAGAAATTTCGTCTTTCATGCGCTCCGCCACTTCAGAAATGGCGTCGCTTATACTCGTAGAAGCAAGCACGCTTATCCCCTTTCTTGGATGCTTTGCCGTCGATATCGTGCGATTTATGAGATCTTTTATGCCGTAACCCGTAAACGCCGATATGCGGACTACGGGCATACCCAATCTTTCTTCAAGAAGTTTCGAATCTATCTTATCTCCGCGCTTTTCGAGTTCATCGGTCATATTGAGAGCGACGACTACGGGAACGTCCATTTCCATAAGTTGGGTGGTAAGATAAAGGTTTCTTTCGAGATTGGTCGAGTCTACGATATTGATTACGCAATCAGGCTTGCTGTCAAGAATATAATTACGCGCTACAACTTCTTCAGGAGTATAAGGAGAAAGCGAATATATGCCGGGAAGGTCAACGACGTTTATGGGTTGCTCGCCCTTTTTACAAACGCCTTCCCTTTTGTCTACCGTCACGCCCGGCCAGTTACCTACGTGAGCCGTCGCCCCCGTAAGAGCGTTAAAAAGCGTGGTTTTACCGCAGTTTGGATTGCCTGCAAGCGCTACGGTTATCATACCGTCACCTCCACGTCTACGAGTTCCGCCTCGCTCTTTCTGAGTGAAAGTTCATAGCCTCGCAAATTTACTTCAATAGGATCGCCAAACGGCGCGCGCTTTTTGAAAAACACTTTTGCGCTTTTTGTAACACCCATATCAAGCAAACGCTTACGCAACCAACCTTCTCCGTGCGTATCGACTATTACTCCGCTGTCGCCCGGATTCAGTTCGCTCAACTTTTTAACTGCCATTAAGGCCTCCTTTATGTAAAATTGTAAAATATTAACTGCGGTTAAGTTTTTATTTCCTTGCGTATTATACATAAATATATGATTTTTGTCAAGAAAATTAACCTTAGTTAAGAAAGTTTTTCGAAAAAATTTTCCGCCTTTTTTGAAGGCGGAAAATTTGCGATGATTTAACTATTATTCTTTTTTCTACGGATTATTTACTTAAAAAATCTTTAATCGCCTTATAAGTTTCGTCGGTGATTACGTGTTCGATTCGGCAAGCGTCCTGTTCTGCGGTATGTTCGCTCACGCCGAGTTTCGTAAGGAAAGAACGGATATCCTTATGTTTCGTATAAATACTCGTGGCGCGCTCCATCCCCTCTTTTGTGAGAAGAATATGCATGCCGTCCGTCGTGACGTAACTAAGTTCTTGCAAACGCTTTATCGCCTTCGTTACGGCAGGCTGAGAAACCCCAAGAGCGCGAGCAACTTCGGCTCTATGAACTTCCCTGCCTGTCATGGCAAGGACGTGTATCGTTTCAAGATAATCTTCAACGGATTGTTGCGGTTTCATAAAATTATTATACTACTTTTGGTCGGAGTTGTCAAGTTATACGCTCTTTTCTGCAATATCGAAAACGAGGCGTTCGGTGTCTTCCCAGCCGATACAAGGATCGGTTATGGATTTGCCGTAAACGTGCTCCGAGCCTATATCCTGTCTGCCCCCGACTATATAACTCTCAACCATAATGCCTTTGACGAGCTTTTTTACGTCAGCAGAGTATTTTCTCGAATGCATAACTTCACTTGCGATGCGAAGTTGTTCTTTATACTTTTTGTTTGAATTGGAGTGATTGACGTCGATAACTGCGGCAGGGTTTGCCAGTCCCGAACTGTCGTACATTTCGGCAAGGCGCATTAAGTCTTCGTAATGATAGTTGGGTATACTTTTACCGTATTTATCCACTCCGCCACGCAAAATAACGTGCGCAAGGTCGTTGCCCTCCGTCGTCACGTCATAAGTGCGGTAAATGAAATTATGCGATTTCTGCGCGGCTTTGACCGAGTTGAGCATAACGGTAAAATCTCCGCTGGTCGGGTTTTTCATGCCCACGGGGATATCCATACCGCTTGCAGTAAGACGGTGCTGTTGATTTTCTACCGAGCGCGCGCCTACCGCTTCATAGGACAAAATATCGTCAAGATATGAACGGTTTTCGGGGTATAACATCTCGTCGGCAGACGTAAGACCGCTTTCACCAATTGCTCTTATGTGCAGTTTTCTTATGGCGATAATACCTTCCATAAGGTTGGGCGCTTTGTCGGGATCGGGCTGATGAAGCATTCCTTTGTACCCTTCGCCTGTCGTTCTCGGTTTGTTGGTGTATATTCTCGGAATAATAATCAGTCTTTCCTTTACTTTGTCGGCAAGGATAGAAAGCCGATTTACGTATTCGCAAACCGAATCTTCGTTGTCCGCAGAGCAAGGTCCTATAATCACGATAAACTTGTCGCTCGCGCCCGTAAAAACGTCGCGTATTTCAGCGTCGCGCTTGCGTTTAATCTCGGCAAGTTCGGCAGGCAGAGCGTATTCGCTTTTAAGTTGTTCGGGTTGAGGCAAAGCGCCGTTAATTTTCATTCCCATAGCATTTCTCCAAAATTCGAGTTTATATTAGTCTAAACACTTTTATTTTTTATGTCAAGCAAAAGCCAAAGTTTTTCTAATGAATTTCTAATTTTATGAAATCATACTCACGCTTGCAAATTGCGAAGCGTTTGGTGTATACTTATAAAGATGAAAAGCGTATATACACATTATAAAGAAAGACTGATTGAGATCAGCGGTAAAAGCCGTAGCGTTTATATGCGTAATCTTGGCAAAAAAATTGCGTACGATATTGGCAAAACGCTGGAAAAGGATTTGCCAGCGCAAGTGGAGTTTCTCAAATTCCTAAGCTCAGATAAGAGAGAATACGACTTGCAATTAAAAAACTCGGATAATCCCGAAAAGGAACTCACTACCCTCAAAGCGGTTGCGCGAGAAGCGGAAGAGGTCGAAAAAGAAACGGGACGCTACGAGTTGTTTATCGGTTATCCTTTCGTGTACGGCTCGGTGCGTGACGTTATTCTCAAAGCGCCTTTATTATTCTATCCCGCTCTGCTTGAAGTTTCAGACGTGGGCGCAAAACTTACGCTTAAAAGGAACGAAAGCGTTCGATTGAACAAAGCGCTTATTTTTGCATACGCGCAAGCGAGAAACATCAATACCGAAGATCTCGTTACTGAATTCGATACAAACGCCCTTCCCAAAGATCTGAACGCCGTCCTGTCTTATCTGCGTTCGTTTGGAATAAAAATTCAACCCCCTCAACATAAGTATATCTATAACTTCAATAAATTTCCCGAGCCTAAATCCCACGACACGCCGACTATTATGCGCGCCTGCGTAATCGGACGATTTTCGCTTGCAAACTCCATATACAACGATTATTCCGAACTTGAACGCAAAAAATTGACTTCGCCCGCGTTGGAAGAACTTTTGCGTCCGGGTAAAGTAGGCAAGGAACGCCCCATTATTCCCGACAAAAATTATTATTTTATCGGTGACGTGGATTATTCGCAAAGGCGAGTGGTCGAAAAGGTGGCGAATTCGGGAAACGTCGTTATTTACGGACCGCCCGGCACGGGAAAAAGCCAGACGATAGTAAATATTATTTCTGACGCTATCTGCAAGGGCAAGAAAGTTCTCGTCGTGTCCCAGAAGAAAGCGGCGCTTGACGTTGTATATAACCGCTTGGGGGACTTAAACGAGCAGGCTATGTTCATTGTCGATCCCATAAAAGAACGTCGCTCCATTTACGAGCAATGCCTTGCGCGACACAACAAAGTAATGGAAAGCGCGGAGTCGGCGCATTTGCTGGGCAGATATGATGAAATCACCGACCTTATCAAAACCGAAACAGCCAAACTCGAACAGATAAAAGAAACTCTGGACGTAAGAAGTCCGTTCGGGCTTAATCTGCTCGAAATGTATTATAACTCGTATCCGCCCAACAATATGAGCGACGATATGCCTATTTATAAACGACTGCTTGCTGACAAGAAACTGATGAGCGTGGACTATGCTACGCTCAAAGAAAGTACGGAAGCGTGTCTGGGCGGAAAAATGGACACCTATTATAAATACGTATCGAAAAAAAGGCGTAATCCTTTCGTCGCTCACTTAAAGCCAAAACTTCCCCTTTCCCTGCTTTCGTCGGCGAGAAGCAAACTTGACAATCTTCGCAGGCGCGTGGACGTTTTTGACGAAGGCTCGTACCCGTACGCAAGGCATATTCTTGCGCATTACGACGAGTTGGACGGAAAAACGCAGGATAAACTGCTCGTCAAAATGCTCAGCGCAAGCGAATATCCTCAAAAATACAAATTTTTACGCGTAAGCAAAATTATTTTTCCGCTTTATCCGTTTGCGAAGGTCGCTATGCTTCGGGCGGAAAAAAAGGTATGGAAAAAATTTCTTGCAACCAAACGAGTGGTGGGCGAATTCATCAAAGACTACGTTTTTCTGAAAGAAGTGCTCACGGACGGCGGTTATTCAATGGCGATTAACGCTCTTCTCGAAGGCAACGAAACGAAGATAGAAAATTTGCAAAACGCGCTCACCGAATACGTCAGCATAAGCGACTTAAAGAGCAGTATATCCAATTTCAGCCAAAGCGAACTTGCGGTAGCATCCTTTGCCTACGCGCACGGCAAAGACAAAAACGATTATCAGGAAATCGTCAGAAAAATTTTACCGCTCAGGATATACAACGAAATAGCCAAGTATGAAGATACAATGAAGGCCGAACTTTCGCTATCGGTGGACTTTGAAAGCATACGATCGCGTATAAGCGCGCTCTTAACCGAGCAAAAGGAACTTGCGCGGAAAATATGCGCGGAAGCCTTCATCGGGACGTATCAGAACGCTTATCGCAACGGCAAGAACGGCAAAGATTATTTATACGAAATCTCGAAAAAACAGAACTATCGACCGCTTCGCAAGGTCATGGAACTGTACGGCGAATATTTATTCAATCTCTTTCCCTGCTGGCTTCTCTCCCCCGAAAACGTGTCTACCGTTCTGCCTTTGAAAAAGAACGTTTTTGACATAGTGCTTTTCGACGAAGCGAGTCAGGTCTTTATTGAAAGTACGATACCGAGCATCTTCCGTGGAAAGAATATCGTCGTAGCCGGCGATGCAAAACAGCTTCGGCCTTCCGCAACGTTTATGCGCAGGTATATGGGCGCAGAAGAGGACGAGAGTGCGGATGCCAGCCGTCAAGCCGCATTGGAAGTGGAGAGCTTGCTCGACCTTGCCGTGGCAAGATTTGACAGCGCAAACATTACTTACCACTACCGTAGCGCAAGCCGTGAACTTATAGACTTCTCCAACAAAGCCTTTTACGATAACCGCCTGCACGTATCCCCCAACGTCACGAAATCAGTCAAGAACAAACCGATAATCAGGATTAAGGTGGACGGGCGGTGGAGTAACAGAAAGAACGAAGTGGAAGCGGAACAGACGGTCGCGCTTATACGCAAGTTGCTTCGCGCAGGCAAGGGCGATACTATCGGCGTGATTACTTTCGGCAACGAACAGCAAAACTGCATTGAAGACCTGCTCGAAAAAACCGCACGCAACGATCCCGACTTCCGCGCCTTATACGCCGAAGAAGTGGCACGCAAGCAGGACGGTCAGGACGTTGACTTTTCGTCAAGAATATCGAAAACGTTCAGGGTGACGAGCGCGATATCATTATTTTCTGCGTGGGTTACGCTATCGGAGAAAACGGCAAGGTAAACGCGCATTTCGGCTCTCTGTCTGCTGACGGTGGCGAAAACCGTCTTAACGTCGCAATTACGCGCGCAAAAAAGAAGATTTTCGTCATCACGAGCATTGAGCCCGAAGAACTTAAAGTGGATAACACCAAAAACAACGGCCCGAAACTTTTCAAAACCTACTTATCTTACGTCCGCGCTGTGGCAAGCGGTAAGAAAAAAGAAACAGAGATTATTCTTTCCTCCCTCTGCCCTGCCAAAGATACGCAAAAACTCAGCGCGCTTATGCCCGTGGAAGAACAGATTGCCGGCGAACTGGAAAAACTCGGCTATCGTACGGAAACCAATCTCGGCGAAGGCGCAGACAGAATTTCGGTGGCGGTGTACGACAAAAAGTCGGACAAATACGTACTCGGTTTGCAACTTGACAAGGAAGTTATGGAAGCGTCGTCAAACGCCCTCGAACGCGACGTATTCGGCACGCAATTCCTTACCCGTCACGGCTGGGAGATTATGCGTGTGTGGAGTCGTGACTGGTGGCACGACCGCAAGAGCGTAATCAGTTCCATAATAGAACGCCTGAGCGGATAAATATTATAAATAGCATATACAATAAAATAAGAACCCGATTAAGACAAAGTTTACGCCATTTTGGCAATAATTTTAAGTCTATTCGGGTTCTTTATTTTTCTTCTTAATTTTACGGTATTTTGTAGGAGAAATATTGAATTTGAGGTAAAATGCGTTATTTCAGAAATTACTTTCTCCCAGCGCAAATGTCAAATAATTTTGTCTATTATGCTTAAAATATGAATTTCTCATTTTTGCAAGCACGGGTTTTTACAAAAAAGTGACGAATTTTATGGAATAATTATCACAAGCGACGTACGTTTCACGCGCAATATTGCGCAAAACGACGTACTGAGAGGTTACGGCATGGATAATACCGCTTTGACTGACGAGACTAGACGAGCCGACGAGAAAATCTATTTTGACCTGTCTGCCGATGTTTGCTTGAAAAAGTTGCTGAAAAGAACCGCGATATGGCTGTTCGTTTAAGTCGGGTGTGTTGGTGGGAATTTCTATTGACATAATTTCTCCTTTTAAGTTGAATAGTATTGGGACGTGGGCGCGTAGAAACAATGCTCGCCTATACGCGCGTAAAAAAAACCCGATTGATTGGAAAAACGGTCTGGGCATACGTCCGAGAATGGGTTAAAAAACCACAGCGCATCGTCTACCCCGCCCAGACGTCCGCCGTTTATCGCCCACTCGGCAATTTCGTAGTGACGTTGTTCGGGACTTACGGTATAGATATTCCGCGCGCCACTAACGCACTCGAATTGGTTTTCGGCAAAGATGACATCTCTCGGCGTGTTGTATCTGCCGTACTCACCCTCGCGGATTCGTACTCGGTTCATAATGACTGTGGCGACGGCGCGTTGACCTACGTCGCCCTCCCCTTCCGCCTCACATTTTATTAGTCTTGCAATTAGTTCGTGATCGTTCATTGAATTATTAAGTAGCGAAAGGACTACCCGTTGGCAGTCCTTTCTCTTTCGTTTGATAGCTTAAGCTTCGAGCAAGCCTGCGGCGCGCAGGTTAGCGAGCAATAAGTTGAACTGCGCTACGATAGTATTTTGCGTTGCATCGTCAACTGCGCCGGCAGGAGTAATCGTTGCGTCCGCGCCCGTCGCGCCTGTCGCTCCCGTAGGGCCGGTAGCTCCCGTAGGGCCGGTAGCTCCCGTAGGTCCGATAGGGCCGATAGGGCCAGTAGGTCCGGTAGGTCCGATAGGTCCGGTAGGGCCAGTAGATCCGGTAGGACCAGTAGGTCCGGTAGGGCCGGTAGGGCCGATAGGGCCGATAGGTCCGATAGATCCCGTAGGACCCACTGCTCCGTCTGCACCCGTCGCGCCTGTCGCTCCCGTAGGGCCCGTCGCTCCCGTAGGGCCAGTAGATCCGGTAGGGCCGATAGGTCCGGCAGGTCCGACTCCGCCTTGCGGTCCCATAGGACCCTGAGGTCCGACTGCTCCCGTTGCACCCGTTGCGCCTGCAAAGCCTTGCGGTCCCATAGGGCCTTGGGGTCCGACTGCTCCCGTCGCTCCGCGAGGTCCCATAGGACCGGCAGGACCTTGAGGACCGGGTACGGGATAATATCCGTTATAGTCGGGAATTTCAGGCCGGCAAGGACGATGACGATCGCATTGACAGTCATGCCGACAATTATTTCCGCAATTGTTATTACAGAAGAACATAACTCACTCCTTTTCTTATGACTATTACAGACCTTAGTCCGTGTTTATTATATTATACGAAGGAGTCGCAAAAGATGTGAATAAGGATTCTTATCGGAGAGATTATCTAAGAAAAAAAAAGAGCAAGGAGAAGATCATTTATCCTTGCTCTTACGTTTTTATGCTTTCCGAAATTACTGTGAAACGACGTTCGCCATTTTATAAAGTTCTTTTTTGAACTTATGCGGAAGCGCAAGCGCTTCGTCAATATCGTCATCCACGATTTTTTCTTTGCGAATACCTACTACGCGGTTACCAATATCTTTTTTAAGCAGTCCGACGGCGTGATAGCCGAACTGCGTTGCGAGCATTCTGTCACGCATCGTCGGGCTTCCACCACGCTGTTGATGTCCGAGTACGGTGGCGCGCACGGAAAGTTTAGTTTCACGTTGGAGATATTTCATCAATTCGTCAGCCGAGCAGACGCCCTCGGCAAGTACGACGAGCCCGCTCGTTTTACCCTTATGAGAAGCGTCGATAAGTTCCTTTTTAATCTGCGAGAAGGTCAGATTTACTTCGGGGATAATGATAAGTTCTGCTCCGCCCGCAATGCCCGTATACAGAGCGATATCACCGCAACGACGGCCCATAACTTCGATTATCGTGAATCTGTCGTGAGAAGACGACGTGTCACGGATTTTGTCAATCGCTTCAAGACAGGTGTCGCACGCCGTATGAAAACCAAGCGTGTAGTCGGTATATTCAAGGTCATTATCTATCGTTCCCGGTATACCTACCGTCGGGAAACCTTTATTCGATAACGCCTGCGCTCCACGGAGAGATCCGTCGCCACCTATTACGACCAAGCCCTCCATACCTGCTTCGCGCATGTTGGCTATCGCCACGTCCTGATATTCGCTTTTGACGAAGTCAGCGCAACGGGCAGTACGGAGAATCGTACCTCCACGCTGTACGGTATCCGACACCGAGCGCATACCCATCGGGCGGAACGCCTTGTCCAGCGTACCCTGATACCCTCTTTCTATACCGATTACTTCCATCCCGTTAACTATTGCGGTACGAACGACTGCGCGAATTGCGGCGTTCATACCCGGCGCGTCACCGCCACTTGTCAAAACTCCTATTCTTTTCATAAGTCACCTCGCTGTGAGTGTTTATCGGGTTATGCTAATTTAACGTTTTCATCGCCGAGTAACATAACCAGTTCTGCTCTTGCTCCAAGAGCGTCTATTTTTACGTTTGTCTTATATAGTTTATTCGCTACGACGTCTTTGATATACAAATCGTCGTTGCCTTTATAAGCGTCTGCTATTTCGTTGATTTCAGGCATAATTTCATCCACTTTGCCTCCGCCGATATAACAACAGATTTTTTTGTTCTCTATCGTAACGATTGGCGCGGAAGTGTCCGCCCATTCTTCGATTGAGGATATCCATACGCTTGGCTCACGCGAGCCGTCTGCCGATACTTTACCCGTTATAGTAACGAGTTTATCCGATACGAACGAACGTTTATATTTTCCCCAAGCAGAGGGAGAGAGCATAACGTTTACTGTGCCTACGAGATCTTCGAGCGCGCCTACGCCAAACTCCTTGCCCGCTTTGGTAAACTTACGTTCGGCAGAAATGAGCATACCGCTGAGGCGCACGGTTGAGCCGTCGCTGAGTCCGTTCGTTTCAAACACTTCCTCCTCGTCGCCTTCAACACCGAGTTTGTTTATATCCGCGCTGTTATGTTCCATTTTACTCAAACGCGCTTCGTAAGATTCAAGCGGATGTCCGGTAAGGTATACGCCCGCCACCTGCTTTTCCAAACGAAGTTTTTCACGGCTATCGTATTCCTTGACGTTCGGCCACACGAAGTCTTCCAACTGTCCGCCTACTTCGGGCATATCGAACATATAATATTGTCCGCCCGAACGCGCTTTTTTATCCACGTTAACTCTATCAAGTAGCAACGGGGTTGCTTGCACAAGTACTGAACGCGGTTTTCCAAAACAGTCGAACGCGCCCGAATATATCAGTCCTTCAAGTATGCGACTGTTAATTCTCAATTCGTACGCGCGGTTTAAGAATTCGTAATAATCCTTATAGTCACCACCCTTTTTTCTTTCGGCTACGAGCTGTTCCATAATGCCTTCGCCAATGCCTTTTACGGCGGCAAGACCAACACGAACGCAGTCGCCTTCTACCGCAAAGCCGACTAACGATTTGTTGATATCGGGAGGAAGGACTTTTATTCCTTTGTTCTTTAAGTAAGTCAGATAGTTGGTGATTTCTTCAATCTTGGTTATGCGGTTATTAAGAACTGCGACGATAAACTCTTTCAGATGATGGCATTTCATATACGCCGTCTGATACGCCACGAAAGCATACGCCGCTGCGTGTGATTTGTTGAAGGCGTATGAGGCGAAGTCCATCATTTCGGAGAAAAGTTTATCCGCTTGCTCTTTGCTCATACCGTTTGCTACTGCGCCCGGAACGGGTACGGTTTCGCCCTTTTCGTTGGTGAAACTACCGCCGTTTATGAAAATCTCTCTCTGCGCGGCAAGAGCGTCGTGCTTTTTCTTACTCATCATACGGCGGATTGCATCCGCGCCACCCATTGAATATCCCGCAAGTTCACGGCAAATATTCATAACCTGTTCCTGATACACCATAACGCCGTAAGTCATTTCAAGATTCTTTTTAAGCGCAGGGTGTTCGTAGGTTATTTCTTCGGGGTGCTTTTTGTTATGGACGTACGTTCCTATATATTGCATAGGTCCGGGGCGGTATAATGATATTCCCGCTATTATGTCTTCAATGCAGTCGGGCTTCAAGTCTTTCATGAAGTTTTTCATACCACCGCTTTCGAGCTGGAAAACGGCGTGCGTGTCGCCCTCGCCTATCATTTTATAAACGTCGGCATCGTCTACGCCCATAGAATAAAAATCTATGCGTTTGCCCGTCGTTTCTTCCACAATATCTATGGCTTTCTTGATATCCGTCAAGTTCATCAATCCGAGGAAGTCCATTTTGAGCAGTCCGAGTTCTTCTATCTGCACCATATTATACTGACAAGCCACTATGCCCTGTCCGTTCATTGACAAAGGCGCGTGGTCGCTTATGGGATCTCGACAGATGATAACGCCTGCCGCGTGTAAGCCCGTCTGACGAGGCATACCTTCTATTTCGATTGCTATATCAAGAACTTGATGAAGGATAGGATCGGTTTCATATATCTCTTTTAAGTCGGGTATGGTATGGTATACTCCTTCCTTATCCGCTTTTTTGCCGAGAACGTGTTCTATCGTCAGCTTGCCCATCATTTTGGGCATAAGTTTGGTAATTCTGTTCATATCCGCGAAGGGTACGTCCAGCACTCTGCCAACGTCCTTTATCGCGGCTTTGCTCGCCATCGTTCCGAAAGTACATATCTGCGAAACGTGGTCGTCACCGTATTTGCTTCTTACGTAGTCGATAACTTCACCACGTCTTTCCACGCAAAAGTCTATATCAAAGTCGGGGTTGGATACACGCTCGGGGTTCAAGAAACGCTCGAAGAAGAGATCGAAACCAAGTGGTTCGATTTTCGTGATACCTATCGCGTAGGCTATGATACTGCCCGCGCCACTTCCTCTGCCCGGACCAACGGGTATGCCTATACTCTCGGCGTAGTTGATAAAATCCCACACGACGAGGAAGTAATCGGTAAAGCCCATTCCCGAAACTACGCTGAACTCAAAGTCTGCGCGCGCTTTTATTTCGGGCGTTATTTCTTTGTACTTTTTCTTTAAGCCGTCATAGAGCAGTTTATATAAATACTCGTCGCTCGTCATACCGTCGGGCGAGTCATAGACGGGATAAAGCATTTTCTTTGCGAAAAAGGCTTTTGGATCTCCGCATTTATCCGCTATTTCAAGAGTATTATCAAGCGCATCTGAGAAGTTCGGGAAAACTTCTTCCATTTCTTCACGGCTTTTCAGATAAAACTCCTTAGTCGGGAAATAACTGTCGTCGTCCACGCCGTCGCTACTTTCGGTTACGCTGTTCATTTCGTCGTTTGCCGAAAGTTTATCGCCAAAGGCTATACATTGAAGAACCTTTTGCGTACGGGCGTCCTTTTTACGGAGATAATGCACGTCGTTGGTAGCGACGAGTTTGACGTTATGCTCACGCGCTATACTGACGAGATAAGGCAGTACCGTTTTTTGCGAACGGAGATTGTGGTCTTGTATTTCAATATAATAATCGTCGCCGAACAGACGGACGAACTTATCAACGACTCTATGAGCCTCCTCCATATTGCCTGCAAGTATCGCTTGCGGAAGTTCTCCCGCTACGCAGGCGGACAGGCATATAAGTCCTTCGTGGTACTTTTCGAGCAACTTAAAGTCTATTCTCGGCTTATAATATAATCCCTCCGTAAAGCCAAGCGACACGAGTTTGATAAGGTTATGATAACCCGTTTCATTTTTACACAAAAGTACGAGGTGGTTGGCTTTGGGTTTGCGTTGTCCGGGCGGAGTGGTATGCACGTGACGGTCGGGCGCAGTATACACCTCGCAACCGATAATGGGCTTGACTTTAAAATCACTCTTTTTGTTGAACGCTACCGCTTCTTTATAGAAAGTCATTGCGCCGTACATATTGCCGTGGTCGGTTATAGCAACGGCAGATTGTCCGAGTTCGGCGCAACGGGAAAACAGTTTGCTTATTTTGGTCGCTCCATCAAGCAAAGAATACTCTGTATGTAAATGTAAGTGCGCAAATTGTCTGTTGTTTTCCATGTTTTTCTCTCTTATTTTTGTTTGTTTGCGAGGGATAAAAGTTTTTCCAGGCGATGAGCGATACACGATTTGCTTACGCCTAGCATGTCCGCAAGTTCGCTTATATTTGCTTCGGGATAACTCTTGCGAAGATAAGCAGTCGTTTGCAGTTTTTCGTCAAGATTTTCCAGCCCTATATCTCCGTCTATTTTATTTATGGCTTCGATTTGTTTTATCGAAGCGGAAATCGCTCTGTCAATATTCGCAACGTCGCAGTTCTGCGTGGCGGTCACTTTTTTTTCGATAGAGGACACGAGCATTTCTTCCTGCAAAGCAAGAGAGGCTTTCGTCGCGCCCATAAAGACGAGCATATCGCTGATTTTTTCTTTGCTTTTAAAATATATCGTTGACCGTCCGCTACGGCTTCCCTTACCTACGCTACCTATCGCAGATGGCAGAAGTTTAACGACTTCGTCACGCAGTTTTTCGCCCGAAAAAGCGATCTCCATATGGTTGTTCTTTCCCGTAGATAAAAATCCCGAACCGAGAAACGCTCCCCGAACGTACGACCTTTTTTCGTTTTCATGGCGGAGCATACCATCTTTTATGCCCTCCACTCTCGTCATATCCGCCGTGAAAATGCCAAGGTTTTCGAGCAATTCCCGTCCTCCCTGAAAAGTCATCGTTACGTGCTTGGAATAAGTCGTTTCAGGCGGGGGGATAAGGAGCATTATGGAAAGACGAGATAACAGCGTGGGCAAATTTTCGTTATCCGTTACTACGGATACCGTTACGCGCTTGCCTGAAAGATTCACACTCCCTGCCGTTTGCACGATTGCGGAAAGTTCCGCCAACGCTTCGTAACGATTGGAAGGCAGGATAAGAGCAAGTTCGTCTTTCGCTTTTTTGCTGAGCGTTTCCGTAATAATTCTCCTTACCGTTTATTGAGTAATAACTGAGGCAGGCGGTTATAGTTATGCACCAGGTCGGCGCTGAGTCCGCTTTGCTTGTACGTTTCCGTCCAGATATCCACTTCGCCTATTCTGTCGGGTGTGTGCGCGTCGCTATTCGCCAGAAATTTACAGCCAAGCGACGCCATCATAACGAGTTCGTCCGCCGTCATTGATACGCGCTTGCCGTTAAGTTCGATATACGAGCCCTTTTTCGACGCCTGCTCGCCCACTGCTTTCAAATCTATTCTGCAACCGCTGTTCGGATGAGAAAGAACGGCTATATCGTACCTTTCAAGAGCGTTGAGGTATGCGTCGGTATTTTTAACGAGGGCAGTACGGGAATTTTTAGTGATGAGATTGCGGAGCACAAATCCCATTCCGCCCTTTGTCGGACGGACGAATTTATGATACCCTGCGACGATTATATCCAGTTTGTCCGCTATTTCCTCGGGAATATCAAGGTCTCCCTTGGGAGAAACGAAGTTCGCTTCCACGCCTACGAATATTTTCAAATCGGGATATAACGAGCGCGCTTCGTTTACGTCGGTAAGAAATTTCGGGAAGGCTTTTTTTGTTATTCCGTACGCTCCGTGACGAAAACCGTGGTCGGTCAGAGCGAGTTCTTTCAAGCCCTTTTCACTTGCAACGCGAGCGTTATCGAGAACGCTTCCCTTGCCGTGACCGCTTCGGCTATACGTCGTATGAGTGTGATAATCACCGAGTAACATTAAAATTCTCCTGCGTAAATAATTTCTTCTTCGAGTTTTATACCCGTTTGGGCGTATACTTGAAGTTTTATTATGTCTATGAGTGAGCGTACGTCCGCCGACGAATCGCCTTCGTTTATTATGAAATTTGCGTGCTTATCGCTGACGAAGGATTTGCCTACCGACAGACCTTTCAGCCCGACGTCTTCGATTATTTGACCTGCGCTTTTATTGCCTACTTTTTTAAAGGTACTACCTAACGTTCGTCCTGACGGTTGAGCCTTACGGCGAAGCGAGTCGAAGTTATTGATTTTCTCAGTCGCTTTGGAATCGGAAATAAGACGGAAAGTCGCATCTAAAATTACGCCGTTGGGCAGACCGAGAGTTTTTCTGTGCGATGGCGTAAGTTCATCTCTAGTCAGTAGCAGTTCGCCTTTTTCGGTCAGCATACGGATATTAAGGAGATTATCCAGACACTCGCCACCGTACGCGCCTGCGTTCATTACGACAGCGCCACCTACCGAACCGGGAATACCGCACGCCCATTGCAGACCGCTGAGCCCCATACTTGCAGTCGTTCGTGCAAGTCGGGATATGCTTACTCCGCTTTCCGCCCGTACGAGATTGCCATTGACGGTAAACCTGTCATTACGCATTATCCAGACTTCGCCGTCATAGTCAACGTCGGAAAAAAGTACGTTCGTGCCTCTGCCTATAATCAGCGCGCCATTATATTTCAAATTATCTACGCTTGTGATTATTCTGGCGTTCGTCCAACCGCCCGTTCGCATTGACGTATAATCCGACATTTTAACTTTATACATATTATACTCCGTTAGCGAAAATTTTTCAAGTATTTTTGGGTATTACCTGCCGTTATTTTAATTATGCCGATTGTTGAAAAATAGTGACTAATTTTGCTTTCAATTGTCAAAAAAAAGGAGTATAATGTTAGTATGATAAAAAACGTATTTTTCGATATGGACGGAACTTTGATAGATTGCAATCCATCTACATTTCTTCCGCCCTATAAAAACTTATTGCTGAAAAAGTTTTCCTACCGCGCAGACGGAGCAGACCTCGTAAAAACTATCTTTGAGGGCGTTGTTGCAATGCTTAAAAACGACGGAGCGCAGACTAATCGCGACGTATTTTTTCGTTTTATTGATAATTCTGGGATTATACGCTCGGCGGATTTGGAAGACACTATGGGCGATTTTTATGAAACCGCTTATGACGAACTGATTTCATTGGTGGGTAAAAAAACGATAATGCCCCAAGCGGTGGAATTGTTGATAAAAAAAGGGTATCGCCTTGCCGTCACGACCAATCCGCTTTTCCCCTTGCTCGCCATCGAAAAACGCTTGATTTGGGGCGGACATAATCCAAAGAATTTTGAACTCGTCACTTCGTACGAAACTTCTTCTTTTGCAAAACCGTCGGTGGGATTTTTTATCGAGGCTCTTAATCGCTTGGACTTCAAGACGGAAGAAACGCTCGTCGTCGGCAACGACAAAAGAGAAGACATTCACGCAGGTAAAGAAGTCGGTATGACGGCGTATTATCTTACTGATACGCCGATAGATGACGGTAGCGGAAAGTTTACTCCCGACTTTGAAGGAAAGGAAAACGAGTTTTATGAATTTGTAAAAAATCTGCCTGCCTTAAAATAATAACAATATAACTTAAACGCCCCGAAAATCGAGGCGTTTTTGATTTGATAGCGGTTATAACTATTATTTATAAAAGCATTGCGATACCTGCTATTGCCAATAAATGCAAAGGGTAATACAGATAGAAAAAATATTTGAGTTTTATCTTGCCTGCTTTACCGTTATAAAGCGCGATGGGTACGAGAGCAAGAAAGCACCAGGGTTGATATGACGCGCTCGTAGGTTGAATACAAAGGAGCATTAAGGCAAACGCCAACAAGAATAAGCGTACGATAAAGTTGTCGAGCGCGGAAAGAAATTCAGGCGGACGAGTACCTTTGAAGTCCACTATTCCCACGATTACGGGAACGAGTACGCCGACGAAACCGTAATCAAGGCTTAAATAATGACAGAATACCGCTGTGCCTGCAATCCCGACACCGAACAGAAAGAGAAAAATCCAGCCTTTCGCATAGTCGGGAGTTTCTCCGAAAAAGCCTTTTTTACTCTCTTTCAAAAGCATAAGAAGTCCTACACTGAAAGACAGTTGCAAGAGAATATTGCCGTAAAAACTTTGTGAATATATATCGTATACTATCTCGCAAATCACGCCGAGAACGGCTATCGTAAGAAAACGGCGCAAGGGACGTTTGGTAAATCTGCAACCTTCGGCAAGTACAAAGGCAAAAATCGGAAAAGCAAGTCTTCCGATTATTCTGAGCCACGTTTCGGACGGAAACAGCAAGTACCCGATATGGTCTGCCGTCATCGTGAGAAGCGCGATAATTTTTAAGACGAAGGAGGATAAACCGAATCTCGTCGATTGTGTCTGCTCTTCTGCCATTTATCAGTCTTCTATACTGCTTATTTTGTGAAGGAACTCTTTTGCTCTGTCCGTCTGAGGATTGTCAATAACGTCCTTCGCATTGCCTTTCTCTATAATCAAGCCTTTATCAAGGAAGATTACCGTGTCCGCGACGTCGCGCGCAAACTCTATTTCGTGCGTAACTATAAGCATGGTTACGCCCTGTTTTTTAAGCGACGCTATTACTTTAAGAACTTCAAGAGTGAGTTCAGGATCGAGCGCGCTCGTCGGCTCGTCAAAACAAAGTATGGACGGATTCATACACAAGGCGCGCGCTATCGCCACACGCTGTTTTTGTCCGCCCGAAAGTTGATAAGGATACGCATCACGCTTGTCGATAAGTCCAACTTTTTCCAGCATTTCCTCGGCGATTACCGTCGCTTCTTCTTTGGTCTTTTTCTGTACGAGCATAGGCGCAAGCGTAAGATTGCCGAGTACGCTATACTGCGGAAAAAGATTGAAGTCCTGGAATACCAAGCCCATTTTCAGACCTTTTATACGCAGTTCTTCGTCTTTGGGATATACCGAACGGACTTCCGTACGCGCTTCGGGCGCAGTCTCGCCTTTTTTCAGTTTTTTTGCTTTTACAGGAAACTCTGCTTCGCTGACGATTTCTTCGCCGTCTACGATAATCTTACCCTGTTCTATACGTTCAAGGAAAGTAAGGCTTCTCAAAAGCGTGGTTTTTCCGCCCCCGCTTGAACCTATTACGGCAAGTACTTCGCCCTTTTCCATGGAAAAATCAATACCTTTCAGAACTTCTAAGTTTCCAAAGCGCTTTTTCAGATTTACAACTTCAAGTACCGCCATAAATCACCCCTTGTAATAGTCGAGTTTTTTCTCGATTTTTCTGAAAACAATAGTGAGTATACCACACATTATTAAATAGAACACCGCGGTATAGAACAGTGGCCAAATAATAGCGTGTACTGATACGATTTCTTTTGCCGTCAAAATAATTTCACCTATGCCTATAATATTTGCAAGCGACGTGTCTTTTACAAGCGTTATTATTTCATTACTCATTGGCGGAACGATACGCTTTATTACTTGCGGTAAAATTACTTTGAAAAAAGTTTGCGCTTTTGTAAGTCCAAGTACTTGACAGGCTTCGTATTGACCAACCGAAATTGATTCAATTCCACCTCGGAATATCTCGCAAAAGTAAGCGGCGTAGTTTATTACGAAAGCAATACTTACGGCAAGCATTCTGTTACGCATGGGCATGCTGAAAACAAGACCTGGTACGTAAAAAACTACAATGATTTGGAGCATAAGCGGTGTCCCACGAATAATCCAAATCAATACTCGCATTATTATGCGAACTACTTTTATTTTACTTCTTGACAAAAAACTAAAAATTAAGCCAAGTGGAATTGAAAATACAAGTGTTATTCCAAATATGCCTAACGTATAGCCACAAGCAATCAGAAGTTCTATTGTAACGTCGAGAAAAGTCAAGAGTTCTCCTTTTTGACCGAATATTGCCTTGCATTATCGCAAGGCAATATTCAAGTTCGTTTTTATTTTTGTTTATTCTTCAAAAGCAATGGGCGCGAATAAAGTATATCCGATAATAATCTTACCCTGTGATTGAATATAATCCCAACCTGCGGTTGCTCCCGTAGAAACGTAATTTCCACAGTCAACGATTTCGTTTTGAAGACCATAAGTTGTCGCTATTTGTCTAATGGTTCCGTTTTTATACAACTTAGCAAGTGACGTATTGATTTTGTCAGTCACTCCCGTATCTGCTTTACGCGCTGCGATACCGTATTGCTCGGTAGCAAAAACCAAATCGGGAATTACCATAAGTTTCTCCTTGAAATCACCCGAACTGGTATAATATCCTGCCATAATAGAGTCTATAATCGCAACGTCAGAAGTTCCTGAACTTACTTCAAGCAATGCGTCTGCCTGAGCGTTTACGCCCGTGTAAGTACTTGCAAATTTTTCTTGAGCAATTCCTTCTCCTGCGCTTCCCTTTTCAGCCGTAACCTTTGCGCTCTTGATAGTGTTTTCGTTCGTATATTTATTCGCATCCGTCTTACGAATAACCGCTACTTGCTTGTTATTCATATAAGGAGTGCTTATACTGAACTGTTCCAATCTTCCCTCATTGATGGTAAGCCCATTCCAGATAAGGTCAATATTCTTACTCGAAAGTTCGGTTTCTTTTGCGTTCCAGTTTATAAGTTGGAATTCTACTTTTACACCAAGGTCATCCGCCACTGCTTTTGCAAGATCAATATCAAAACCTTTGAGAGTCTTACCGCAAGCGGTAAAGCCGATGCACGTTACCACAAGCATAAGACTTGCGATCAATACTGCGATTAATTTCTTCATGTTTTATTCTCCAAATAAATATTATTTCGACTATACTTTATCATAATAAAGCGATAAAGTAAAGCATTTTGCTACGATTTTTATAAATTGCGGTTATATTGGCAAATTTCCCACTCTAATTCAGCCCCATTGCGCGTAAAATCAGTATTAATACGAGGACGGTTGCGGTGGTAGACATTGTTACGGTAAACAGTCCGCGTTTGAAAAGCGAAAGGATTATCGCCACTATCGTCCCACATACCGTGGCTATCAGTACGGCGGACGATACGATTACGCCACCGCTGGACGTGGAATAAATTATTTCGGGAAAGACCATTGCCGACAGCACTCCGAAAGGCAGATAGGTCAATATCGAACGGAAAAAACGGTTCTTGATTTTTTTGCGGACGAGCACGAGTGTCAGCACACGGCAAAGATAGGTCACCCCTGCCATAATAAGTATACCGATAAGAAGTTTATCAACGGGTATGGGCATTGAGGAGGATAGAATATTCATACGCTATTCTCCTTTTCCGTTTTTTCTTGCCCTTCACCACCGTCGTTTTCTCCGTCCTCTTTAACGGGAAAAAGTAACGCGCCTATAATGGCGGAAACTACTCCGCAAATGACGTATACCCAGCCTTTACTGAGTAAGTTAAGTCCAGGGATATAATAAAAGGCGCAACTCATTGCCACCGCAATCAAAACGACAACAGTAATTGCCTTGGAGTGACGGCAGGGCGGAAGCACTATCGCCACGAACATTGCGGGCAAGGCTATGCCAAACGCCGTCATAACGACTTCGGGCAGTACGTCACCCACCAACGCGCCGACTATCGTACCGCCTATCCAACCGATAAACGCAGTTATTTCCAAGCCCATAAGGTAAGAAAAAGTCAGTTCTTTTCGTCTGCTGACGGCAACGGCAAAGTTCTCGTCCGTTACGCCAAAAGCAATTACGAACCGTTGCAAAAGCGTTACTTTGGGCGAGAGCAGTTGGGCAACCGTCACGCTCATAAGCGCGTACCGCACGTTTATTATGAGCATAGCGACAAACAGTTCCAACAAAGTAGTCGTTGAAACTGCCAGAAGTTGCACGCCGAGAGCCTGTCCCGATCCCGTAAAGTTTGTCAACGATACGAGTATAGCCGACCACGACGGAAAGCCATACCCTACCGTTGCCACGCCAAAGGTCATCGACACGGCAAAATATCCAAGGGCAATCGGAATTGCATCCCGAAAGCCCGTTTTGAATGTTAATCTGTTATTATTCACTTTGAAAAAATAAGACTTTTCTTTTCGTTTTCAGAATATCGTTTGGTTTTTCAGAGTTTGCCGAGAGCCACGTTCAAACGGCGGAGCGTTTCTTCTTTACCCAGCAACGTCGCCATTTCGGTTGCTCCTCCCGGAGTAACGGGAGATGCGGTAATCGCTATGCGGTACACCCAAAGTACCGCGCCTTTCTTTACTCCTTTGCTAACGGCGTACTGCTCTAAGGCAGGATATAAGTTTTCACCGTAGTTTTCTTCCGTAAGGCGTATAAGGTCGGGGAGCATATCTTTTGCCACGTCTGCGTTCGTCTTATTCTTCGCGTGGACGAAAAGGTCGGGAGTAAGCGAATCGAACTTGGTCAAAAACTCGGTAAGGTTGGTTGACAAATCAAGGTCGGTACGCATTTCGGTAAAGTATTTACTGTCACCCACGTCAGCGAAAGACTCGCATCTGGAATGAAGAAGCCCTGCAAGGTATTTCAGGTCATAGCCTTTAAGATACTCCACCTGTTCCATAAACGGCAACGCGTACTGATAAAACTCTTCTTCGCTTAGTTCTTTGATATATACGCCGTTAAGCCAACGGAGTTTTGCTTCGTCAAAGATAGAGGGTGAACGGGAAAGTCCGTCAAGCGAGAAGTTTTCGAGCATATAATTCATATCGAATTTCTCGGTATTATCTTTGGGACTCCAACCGAGAAGAGCGATATAGTTTACGATAGCATCCTTCAAGTACCCTTTATTGATAAAATCCTTATAACTTGCCGCGCCGTAACGCTTGGAAAGTTTATGCTGAGCATCGCGCATTATGGGTTGAAGATGTATATACTCAGGGGGTTCCCAACCGAGCGCGCGGTACAAGAGGTCGTATTTGGGCGTAGACGAAAGATATTCAACGCCACGGATAACGTGCGTTATGCCCATAAGGTGATCGTCTACGACGTTTGCGAAGTTGTAAGTCGGCAGTCCGTCGCTTTTTATAAGAACGTTGTCTTCAAGGTCGGCGTAAGGTACTGTTACGTCCCCGAAAACGTGGTCGTGAAAGGTGTATTCCCCACTCGTCGGCACGTTCTGACGAATAACGTAAGGCTCGCCTGACGCCACTCTTTTTTTCGCCTCATCAAGGGGCAAACGCATACAGTGTTTATCGTATTTGGTTGCTCCGCCCTTGTGCATTTCATCCAAACGCTCTTTCGTGCAGAAACAGTAGTACGCATCACCGCTTTCTATAAGACGATTGGCGTACTCCGTATATAAATCACGGCGTTCGGACTGTACGTACGGACCGTAGTCACCGCCCACGTCCGGACCTTCGTCGTATACAAGTCCCGCTTCTTTCATTGAATCGTAAATACGCGTTGCCGCATCGTCAACCAAGCGTTCCCTATCCGTATCTTCAAGGCGGAGAATAAAGTCGCCACCTTTCTGCTTTGCAAACAGATAGGCGTAAAGGGCGGTACGCATACCGCCTATGTGAAGATATCCCGTCGGGGAGGGTGCAAATCTCGTTCTTATTTTTTTCATAATCTATTCCTATTTTTTATTATTTTCAACGTAAACGCCCGTAATATCGGGAAGAGGCAAAAGATAATAGTCGCACGCCACTCGCACGATTTCGGGAAGAATCATTTTATAACCGCTTTTATTGATCTCGGTAAATTCGTAGGTGAATTTATAACTCTTACTGACGGACAAAGGGGCGTAAAGCGGAAAGTTGTTCTCAAAACACTCGCTGTACATACCGTTTATTTCGAACTTAGTCAAAACGCCGTCACTATCGAAGAAAGTAAAACCGCTGGACAGCGTAACGTATTCTTCCGTCGCTTCGGTTACGGTTGCGCCCTCAAAGAAAGTCGCAAGCAATGCTTCTAAGTCAAGAAGAGCGTAATTGCGCGCGTGACCTCTCACCTTTTTATACACGAAAGGAGTGTAGTCCTTATCGCAACTCTCAAACAGTTCTGCTTCGTCTTTTTTTGTAAAAAAAAATTTCGCCTTATCCCACTCTACCTTATAATTACCGTTGGGCAAAGAAGAACATACGCATTTCTTGCCGTCCTTGACGTAATAGTCGATAATCTCGGCGCAAGTCGCGTTTTGTAAATTTACCTTCCAGCTTATAGCGAGCAGAACAATTAACGCTATGAGAAAAGATATTATCACGCACTCACTGATGATATATATCAGATCAAACTGTTTCGCAATAACTTGAAATACAACGAGCGCAGTAATAACGGCAAGGCAAACGAGCATAAAGATCGGATATTTGAACTTTACGGCAAAGTCGTTGACCTGCGATTTCATTATGCGCGCGTTTTCCACTTTTTTGAAAGCGTTGGAAAAGCGGTCTTTTGCTTGATTTATGTCCATGACAATATTTTCTCGCTTTTGTTATTTCTTGGTCGGGCGCACGGGTATTCCTCTGCCCGACAGATATTCCTTCAAATCGCCAATATCAAGTTCTTTGAAATGAAAGAGGGATGCCGCGAGAGCCGCTTCCGCGCCCGCTTCAAACGCCTGGGCAAAATGTTCTTTTTCGCCTGCTCCGCCTGATGCTATTACGGGAACGTTTACCGCAGAACAAACCGCTTTGGTCAGTTCGAGGTCGAATCCTTTTTTCGTTCCGTCCGCGTCCATACTCGTCAATAGAATTTCGCCTGCGCCGAGTTCCACTCCGCGCTTCGCCCATTCAATCGCATCAATGCCCTCGTTCTTTCGTCCGCCTGCCGTATACACCGTCCAGCCGTTTCCCTCTCTCTTGGCATCAATTGCAAGGACTATACATTGACTGCCGAACAGTTCCGCGCCCTCTCTTATGAGCGCAGGACGGTGAACTGCCGCGCTGTTTACGCCTACTTTGTCCGCGCCTGCGCGAAGTATCTTCTTCATATCTTCCGTACTTCTTACGCCACCGCCTACGGTAAACGGCACGAAAAGTCGCTCCGCCACCTTTCTTACCATATCCGCCACAGTTTCTGCGCCACGGTAAGTCGCGGTAATATCGAGAAATACGATTTCGTCCGCGCCTGCCCTTTCGTACTGTACGGCGTTTTCCACCGCGTCACCTGCATCCACGAGGTTTATGAAATTTATTCCTTTGACTACTCTGCCGTCCTTAACGTCCAGACAGGGTATTATTCTCTTTGAAGTCATATCTCACCTTTACCCGTTATACTTTGACGAAATTTTCGAGCAATTTCAGTCCCACCGCGCCACTCTTTTCGGGGTGGAACTGCGTGCCGAACACATTGTCCTTTTCTACCGCTACCGTAAACTTTTCGCCGTATACCGCCGTTGCAGATTCGTCGGCAGGATTAGTCGCTTTCGCGCAGTAACTATGTACGAAATAAAAGAACTCACCGCTGTTTACGCCCTTAAATAGACGGCTGGCAGGATTTACGTCCACGCTCGTCCAAGCGATATGCGGAAGTTTCAACGCGCCTGCGTTTATTTTTTTCACGCCACCGCTGATAAAGCCCAGCCCGTCCGTGTGCCCGAACTCCTCCGAATAATCGAAAAAGAGTTGCAGTCCAAGGCATATACCCATAATGGGCGCGCCTTTCTTTACGTTTTCTTTTATGCTCTCATCCAGTCCGCTGTCACGCAACCGCTTCATGCACTCGCCGAACGCTCCCACGCCGGGCAAAATGAGTTTGTCCGCTTTTGCGATAACGTCGGGATCACCGCTGAGCGTGGGGGTTTGCCCTATGTATTTAAGCGCGTTTACTACGCTGAGTATATTTCCTGCGCCATAGTCTATAATCGTAATCATACTTATTTATTATATAATAATCGGAAAGTTAAGTCAAATAATTGCGCCGTCGTTTTTTATATGCTATAATATTGCATATGGAGGTTATTCGCTTATGACGGAAAAAGATATTATGAGATTGTTCGAAAACTACGACGGAGAGATTTCTTTCTCCGATTTTACGCCCGACGAACTTGCCGAACTCGTCGCAAGCGAAGGTATCGCTGACCTGCCCGAATCTTTTAAGGAACGCTACTTCGCAAAGTACGACGACGTAAAAGTAAATAATTCCAAAAAATTATCCAAACTTGATTGGTGACTCTTTAATTTAATACAAGAAAGAACGACAGTTTTTACGCTGTCGTTCTTTCTTGTATTATGGTGTTTATAATCCTTTATATTTTACGTATCCGTCGAGGTTATCTGCTTCGCTTACGGTTATGCTCTCTATTCCAAGATAATTAAGCAGTTCGCATACGAAGATAACTCCCGCTTTGATAAGTTCTGCTCTTATCGGAGGTAGACAGGGATATATTTCCATAATCTTTTCCACGCTTCCTGCCGATATTATGCGGTCTTTTATTTTTTCGAGCGTTTCTTTTGTCAGGACGTAATTCTGAACGGCTATCGGATCGTATTTTATCAGTCCTTGCGCCATTGCCCCGAGAGAAGTAAACGTTCCGCCTACGCCTATTACTTTATCGCGCACGGGTACGTTACCATACAAGCCGATACCACGAACGGCGTACGCTTGGATAAGATCGGGCGAATTATCCGATTGCTCGGTAAGGCGTACCATGCCAAGAGGCAAGGACTTCACGAAGTCGATATTACTACGGCTACCGCAAATGATTTCCACGCTTGCTCCGCCAATATCCACCACGGTCGCTTCCCCGTCCGGACATGCTCCGAGAAGGGCGATTTCGGCTTCTTCAAAACCGCTTATGATTTCCACGTCAAGGTTGCACTCACTTTTGACCAACGAAATAAATTCGGAACGGTTGGTCGCCACGCGTAACGCTTCCGTAGCAAAAGCGAAAACTTCTGCTCCTGCGAGCCTAGCAGTCTGAGCAAAATCTTTTATCGCCCAAACCGTTCTCTGCATAGCGACGGGAGATAGTACTCCGCTCTCGTCCAAGCCTTCGCTGAGTTTGGTCATAACGGTGGTCTTTTTCTCTCCGAGAAGAAGACGGACGCTACCACTACCGATGTCTATAATCGCCGAACTCACTCCGCCTCGTAAACCTCCTCGTCCTCGTACTTCATATTGAGGTATTCTCTGGCGTATCTTTCTATGTATTCTTCGGTATTACGATAGGTAATTTCGTCCGTATTTGAATCTATTATTTCTTGCAACTCTGCGCTACGCGCTTCAAGTTCCGCCTTTCTTCCCTCAAGTGACACTAACGAAATAATATTAACGATCAGAGAGATAACCGAAATAAGTAACAAGATAATTCCCGTTACCGTGCAAATGGTCGTTATTTTTTTCTGTTTTTCCGTCATATAAGCATTATATTCTATATTTTCCCTGTTGTCAAGCGGTTTTTTATAAAACTCTTTTCCAAAAGAGCAAAAACGGTCATATATTTACGCTTTTATAAGTAAAATATAGCGTGGATAAAAATGAAAACAAAATTAAAGTCAAGCATAGCGTTATGCTTGAAAGCAGAAACCACGCGCTTATTACGGGTGTGGAAAAAGTCGTTGACGCTTGCCCCACCACGATAAACGCTATCACAAGCGAGGGTGGATTGACCATCAAGGGCGCAAACCTGAAAATAGTTTCGTATTCAGAGGCGGACGGCAGTCTGTCCTTTAACGGCGAAGTTTCGTCCTTCGTTTATTCGGGCGGTAAAAAACCCCTGCTTCGGAGGTTGTTCCGATGACGGGGGTTTGGCAATCCATATTATTGTTCGGAATTCTGTCTGCTGAGGGTGGCGCGTCAAGGTTGTTATATTCCCTTTTGTTACGCTTCCAGAAAAAATGGGGTAACAGACTGGTAAACTGCGTTTGCGACGTTCTTTTCGTCGTTATATGTGGAGGCGCGGTTTTCGTGACCTGTTTTTTACTCGCAAATGAAGTGCGTGTATTTTACGTTCTCGGCTATCTGCTTGGCGGTATTATAACGCATTTATGCCTTTCTATTCTCGCCCGTCAGCGCAAATCGCCGAAAAAGGAGTGACGGCGAAGGGCTTCGTACGCGCCGACCGCCACGCTATTGGATAAGTTCAGACAACGCAATTCGTCACGCATGGGTATACGAACGGCTTGGTCGGGATTATCACGTATTATTTGTTCGGGCAGTCCTTTCGTTTCCTTTCCAAAAACGAGAAAAGCATCTTCGGGATAATCGACTTCGGTATATAATTTATCCGCTTTCGTGGAAAAATAAAAGAATTTTTCTTTGCCGAATTCCGCCCAGAGTTCTTCCAGAGTATCTACCTTGCGGAGTTGCACCTTATCCCAATAATCTAGTCCTGCGCGTTTCACTCTCGCTTCGGTTATTTCAAAACCGAGTTTGCCAACAAGATATAACGGCATACCCGTACAAGCGCAAGTGCGTGAAATATTGCCCGTGTTCGCAGGAATTTCAGGTTCAACTAAAACTATGGATATCATACTTCCTCCCCGATTGTAAAAGTGTTTACAGTCAGATTTTTTACGTAATTTATCGTATACTCTTCCGCTTTCCACTCTTTATGCGTCAATGCGTGGCGTATTATCGTCAAGTTTTCATAAATACGCTCCGCTAGGTATTATAACACTAACGGAGCGAAAAAAGCAAATATTTTGGTAATGCTGAAAAAGATTGGTAAACTCATCTGCGTTTTACGCAATCTTTTCGGACGGGATTATTCTCGCCACGAGAACGGACATATCGTCACGGTCGGATCGGGCGCGAGCCTGCGCGAGCAGTCTGTCCGCCATCGCCTGAACGTTCAGTCGGGTTTCGGCAACGATAACCTCGGGAAGGTCGGGAAGAGCATCGGATACGCCGTCAGTAGTCAATATCACTAAGTCGCCTACCGTCAATTTTTTTTGCGTAAAAGCATAGGACGGAACGTCAAGCGCGCCTATCGGGAGAGCCGTGCCGTCTATCTTCGTCAGGCTGTCGCCGTGTATAATATACGTAGGCGGAGAGCCTGCTTTTATTACGTCCGTTTCGCCTGTATTTAAGTCAAGATTTATTATGTCTATCGCTGAAAATTCTTCGCCCGGGCGCGCGGACAAGAAGGCGTTGACGGAGGTTATGCAGTCCTTCACGTCAAAGCCTGCCTTATAATGGCTTTCGATAATGGATAAAGTCGCTTGAGATAACTTAGAAGCGTTTTTACCCGTACCTACGCCGTCGCAGAGAGAAAGGAACGCGCGACTATCACATAACGTTGCGGAATAAGAATCACCGTTTTGAGTATTGCCTGCTTTGGGCAGAGTCGCTATACCGTACACCACGTCAAGCGCAGGCGCAGACGAAAAGGCAAAGGCGGCATAAGTCGCCGTAACTTCTTCGGCACGGTCTATTTTTATTCTGCCTATCGTTTTGGATACGGCTTTCGTCAAACGCTTTATATCCGTATCAGCAGGCGCAAGTACGACACCGCAAAGTTCGTGAGTTGTCAATGCGCCTACGCACGGGATTCCCCATTCGGGCAGGTTCTGTCGGATTTTTTCGGATAAATCAGGATCGTAACGATAATCTTCACGCACGCCGATTGCAATGTCGCCAATAAGTTTTCGGAGCGAAGATAACCGTTCTGCGTAACTTGACGCGCTTCGTCTTTCTTCTTCCGCGCGCTTAATAGTTTCCGCGCTTTCTTCCCTGACTCGATTTGCTACGAGCATAAACCGTCCGCCGTTTATGCACGGCTCGTTTATGACCTTGTTTTTGAGCATACTTCCCCCCGTAGCGAAATCGTGCGAAAGCATGGGCAACGCTTCGGCTATTACGCAATCGTTTTGGCGTGTACATTTATCGCATACCTGACTGAGCGCGGTGAGTACCGCTTTACTCAGACCGCTTTCTTTCTTTTCGTCAAAGGCGAGCAGTTCGCTCATTTCGCCCAGTGCTTCGGAAGCCCTGAGCAAGCGTTCAGGCAATTTTCTGCCCATACCCGAAGCAGTAACGACGGCAAGAGGTCGTTCCATAGGCTTGAAATAATCGCCCAAGCCCTTACGGACTTTATTGGGAATTATAAGAAAGAGTATCACGCCTACACCGACGGCTATCATTTCCATTTCAACGCCGACTAGCGACGAGAACAAACAACGCGCCGAAAAGTACGCCAGCGCAACCGCCGTTGCGGTGACGAGCCTGTATCCGCCCGAAAAAGCGCGCGCAATGAGTGAGGCGCATAAGCCGACTATTGCGGTCAAAGGCTCGCCCGTAGCAAGCGTAATCCCTACCGTGGCAAGCGCGCCGACGGTAAGTGCGTTGGCGTGACAAAAGGTTGAGCAAAGAATAAAAATTATAAAAACGAGCGTAACAAGCGGAAACTCCGCAATTTTTATCGGAGTTACGCCCATAAAAAATATTACGAGAAATACGCCCAAACCTGCGTTACTCAGCGTTCCAATCCGCTGTCGAATATCCGACAAAGAGGGATAGGCAAAGGAAAGCAAAAAGCCTACCGCCACCCCGACAAGTACGCTTATTATAACGTTTATTCTCGGCGTACCGAAAAGATAAATAAGTATGCCGTACGTCGCCGATTGAAGCGTGGGATTAGCCAGACACCGCCATAATTTTTTGCGCTCGATAGGCGCGAACGCGATTATTACGTTGGTAACCACGCCCACTACCGCCAGAGACGCCGACACGCAAAAGGCGTATAAAGTCGGGCTTACGAGCATTGACGCGCAAAGGAAATAAACGGAGGCTAAGGGCAAGCCCTTACAAAGCAACACCGCTAAATGCGCCGAAAACCCGAACGGCATCGCGCCGAAAACGGAAGCGTTGCAGGCTATTATCATAAACGCCGAAGTAAGGGTGTGAACTATTATCGTATGTATTACTCTCTTTTTCATCAATCATAGTATAACTGCTGAAAAAGAAAGCGTTATGCCGACTATTGCAGATAAACGGCTTTTCCCGTCGAATTACAATACCGTGGCGTGAACGTCGTAATTTATGCGGGCGGTGGACAGGTCGCCGTCCCACTCTTTATACCGTTTGGGATCGGCGCGGTACAGTCGCGTTGCATAACCGAGAAAATCATCCGTTCGGGAGAGTTCGGCAAGGACACGCGTTTCTTGGGTAATTACGTCCACGTACGCCTGAGCCATGAGGTCGTGCATATGGCTCAGACTAGCCCCCTTTTCCACTTCGGCGAGTATAGCGTAGCGTTGCGCAAAGTGCAATCTGGCGTCGATTTTTACGTCAATAACGGGTACGTCTTCGAAACGGGCAGATATCGTAATATCTTTTTTCTCAATGGCAGAGCGTAAGATAAAGGTCTTGCCGTTATATTCAAGCGGTGCTTCGGCTATTCCGCCCACGCTTCTGGGGAGTAGCCATTTCAAGCCTTTCGTCCGTTCCTTACCGAGCAGATAGGCTTCGCGCGAGAAGATCTTGGCGTTGTCAGGCGGTATTATTTCCGTTTCGCCGTGAGCGGAGTTATTCTGCGAACTGCTTTGTTCTGTATCGCCGAGATTGTTTCCGCTTTGTCCCGATTTTTCTTCTTTTTTCGCAAAGCCTAGCACAGGCATCACCGCCACGCCCGATTTGGATTTAAGCGCCTGCATGGTTTCAAGAACGGACGGCACGGTTACGGATGTCTGACTATCTGAGAACGTAACGAAACCGCTTGCGCCGTTGCCCGTGGACTTGGTAAGAAGCGCGGAGGCTGCGATAAACTCACGCGCGCTCGTATCTGCGCTTATGACCGAGCAACCCGTATTCAGCAAGCCGTCAGACAGCAGGTTCATAAAAACGCATACGGCGTCGCTACGTTTCATATCCTTACCGAGCGCAACGAGTCCGCAGTGACCGAGTTCCACCCGTCTGCCGTAACGATCGTTCATATCCTGCACGGTATCTGCGAGCATACTCCCTCTGCCGTAGACCCCTTCGTTTTCACCACCGTTTGTCGTTTCCGCCGTT
>JAFXKH010000053.1 GCA_017531795.1 Clostridia bacterium | reverse complement strand
TCTTTCTATATTAAAGGCTCGGCATTTGCAGATTATAAAGTAAGAATAGAACTTTGGCTTGGCCAGAAAGACGCGCCTGTGGGTGGCGTTGCAATGTTCGACAACGTACGTATTGAAGAAATTACGGCAAAAGAATATACTGATTATAGTAGCAACAGCAAGCGCGTAACCTTTGATCCCGGCGCGGAAAGCAACATTATTTCAAACGGATATTTCGATGAAATTGAATCGTACGACGATTATTCGCTTCAACCTTTCGCTCCCGCCAGCTGGACGCTTATGACTGCCGGTGAAGACAAGACTACCGGAATGAGCACATTTGTTAACGATGCAGACTACCGTGATTGGTGCGTAAGTGGAATCGTCTCCTCAAACGCTAATAGCTATAAATATGAAAAGCAAGACGGCAGTTATCTTGAAGGAGGAATTTCACCCAAAACCAACAGCATTTCAAGCATTCCCTCCAACGTGCTTATGATAAAAGCGGACGAATCAACAAACGCTCCTGACAGCGGAGTTGCCGTTGGATATAAATCCACCTCGTTCAGTTTTTCCGCAAATACCGTTCAGACCATTTCGGTGAACATGAAAGCGGTTGATATTAACGGTTACGGAGCAAACCTCGTTCTTAAAAATGGCAATGACGTAATCGCTTCTATTGAAAAAATTCAAGATACGTCCGGTTATGAAGATTTCTTATTCTGCGTACAGACGGGTGATACTGATCTTAGCGAAGTATACGTAGAAATTTGGCTTGGTCTCTATGACAGAGTAAATAACCTTAGCAAACTCTCCACAGGAACACTTTTCGTTGACAACGTCGTTCTTAAAAACGAGAGCGAAGGTGACACAGACGCCTCAATGCTTTATCTCGGATATTACTTAAATTACGAGAACGAATTAAAGCAAGGCTTAAATCCCAAATACGCTACGTATTCCTCCGCTAAGATGGACTTTAATGCTTTCGACAGATATTCAAACGAAACAATAAAGACGGCCTACGGTTGGACGGAAAGTAGAATCGCCTCCAACGATGGTGACGGCGCTGTTACTTACGGCGTATTCACTGCTGATGAATATGACAAAAATGCAAACGGAGATCTTCCGCAAGGCTATAAGCACGAAGGCGCTGTTAACCGTCATTCCTTAATAATCAAGAACAACTCCCCTGCTTCGTCAAGAATCAAGTGCGATACTAAGTTTAATCTTAAAAGCAATTCTTATTACGTAGTAACTATTCTTGCAAAAGTTGATATTCCCACAAATCAGCTTGCACAAGACTACAAGGGCGCATATATCGGCATAGTTGATTCAGAACATGCAATAAGCGACATTAAGAGTACTAATACTGTTGAAAGTATTTATGATACCGAAGCGGATGATCAGTCATACAAAGCGTTTAAGTTCTATATAAAAACGGCCGACGACATTACAATCGAAGACGATGACGAAGAAGAAGATGATGAGTCTACCAAGACTTCCGACACGGCTGATACGATAATTTCATTTGAGTTTGGTATCGGCGGTTCTGCAGAAAACAAAAACGAGTGGGCTGTCGGCGCATTAATGATAAATGACATCAGCATTGAGATTTGCAGTAATACCGAATATGAAGAAGTAAAAGATTCAATCGATAACGGTGGAATACTTACCTCTCGCTTTAATGCAATCGTAAATTATGCTGACGACGGAAAAGAAGAGGAAGAGGACAAGAAAGAAGAAGAGAATATTTCCGGGAATATTTCCGGGGATAATTGGTACCTCTATACGACGGTTATTCTTGCAGTAATTCTTATTATCGTACTTGTTTCCGTAGCCGTTCGTCGCTACGCGCAAAAGAGAAGAAGAGAGAAAGAAGAAGAACCCGAAGCTACTCTTTCTTATGACAGAAGAAATACTCTTGTTCCTCAACATAACGAGCGCGCAGAAGAAAAAGATATTGTCAAACTCTCTGATTCCGATATTTACGATTCGTTTGATGAAAATGAAAATTATGAGTATGTAGACGATACGATAGAAGTAGAAGAAACTCAAACCGAATCACCTGCCCCTGCCAACGAAACAGCAGAAAAAGTTGAAGAAACTGTTGAAGAAATAGTCGAAGAAGTTGTCGCTCCTGAAACCTCTAATGAAATGCAGGAAGAAACGGCAGAAAATGCAACAGAAGAAGTCGATGAAGAATACACTTATTCCGAAGAAATTATAGACTTTACTCCTTCCGAAGAGAAAAAGAAAATTCTTGAAGCGCAACGCGCAGAAGCAGAACGCATTAAGGCAGCAAAAGCAGAAGCCAAGAAACGCGCAGAAGCAGAACGCATTAAGGCAGAGACAGAAAGACGTCTTGCATCTCGTACGCAAAACGATTGGGATAGATTTGACGAATAATCTGCCACACAAAAAATCAAAAAATCCGATTTGAAAGAATCGGATTTTTTTATGCCCAAAAATAGGAACTTAAAAATAATATAAATAAGAACGCAAATTTTATATTAAAATTTGCGTTCTTATTTATATTTATTATAAATTTTATCAGCCGTACGTATTCCGTCAGATGCGCTTGAAGTAATTCCGCCCGAATATCCACTTCCCTCTCCGCAAGGATAAATCGAAGAATGCGTAACGCTTTGACCATAATCGTTTCTTAGAATACGTATAGGCGAAGAAAACCTTGTTTCAACGCCAGTCAGTATTCCGTCTGCGCTATCAAAGCATTTTAAGCGTTTTGCCATATCGGGTATTGCGACAGTAAGCGTTTCTGTTACTGCTCGCGGTAAAATATCCCTTAAATTCACAAATTCTACGCCCCGTGAATAGGTGGGTTTTACGGCCTTAAAACTGCTTGATGTCTTCCCTTTTAAGAAATCGCCAATAAGTTGAACGGGCGCCTTATAGTTTGACGTCATAGTAAACGCGTGTTTTTCTACTTCCCTTTGGAATTCAACACCTGCGAATAGATCTTCAGAACCAAAATCTTTACCGTCAACCTGTACTAAAAGGGCAGAATTTGCATTTTCTCCATCACGCGCGTAATTACTCATACCGTTTGTTACTACACCACCAAATTCGCTCGTAGCGGGCATAACGTAACCACCGGGGCACATACAGAAAGTAAACGCAGTTCTATCCCCTGCGTGAGAAACAAGCTTATAATCAGCAGGCGGTAACTTATCATACGCTTTCCCATACTGCGAATATCCAACGTCTGATTGTAAATGTTCTATGCGTACTCCTACCGCAAAATCCCTACGCTCCAAAGCAACTCCGTTATCTCTTAATAATTGAAAAGTATCACGAGCAGAATGTCCTATTGCAAGTACCAGAATATCAGGTGTTTCGGAATATCTTATATTATTTAGCATATCGGTAAAATAACATACCTTACCGTCTATTCCGTCAAACAAAGTAGAAAAACGAAATTCACCGCCATTAGACAAAATATACTTTCGAATATTCAAAAGCACTTCTCTCAATTTGTCGCTTCCTATATGCGGTTTATTCAAATATAATATTTCTTTTGGCGCTCCAAATCTTTCAAAAATTTGCAATACTTCGGCGTTATATCCGTTATGTGTTTGAGTGTTTAATTTTCCATCCGAAAAAGTACCTGCGCCACCCTCACCAAATTGTACGTTACTTTGAAGATTAAGCGCGCCACCGTTTGAAAACACGTTTACACTTTCCATTCGTTCTTCAACGCTTTGACCGCGCTCAATAATAATAGGAGCAAAACCGCGGTCAATAAGTCGTATAGCGCAAAATAATCCTGCCGGACCGCTTCCTACAATAAATATTTTTTTATTATTCTCTTTAATTCTTTCTAACGGCTTTTTTGTTGGTTGATTGTCAGCAGAAAACTCAATCGTGTAAACATAATGAATATCATTTTTTTTACGAGCATCAAGCGACTTTTTCAATATGCGAAAATAACTTGGCTTTTTACCAAGTTTTCTCGTAGCAAGAAGATACAATTCGTCTTCTTTTTGTAATAGATTAAGTTTTACGTTATCAATCTTATAAATCACGGCCATTTAATATTGCGCTTGCAACTTTTTTTGCAGAAGAAAACGCCCAATGCAAATTATACCCACCACACAATCCGTCAACGTCGAGAATTTCGCCCGTAAAGTATAATCCTTTTGAATATTTGCTTTCTAAATTGTCCGTTACTTCCGCGCCATATATCCCGCCTTTGGTGACCTGCGCGTAATCAAACCCAAGGCTTCCAATGACTTTTAAACGAAAATCTTTTACTGAGCGCGCTATTTCTTTTGGCGTACTTCCGCTTTTCCTTATTATAGCGCGACCTAATTGATTATTAAGCGTACCTGAAAGCATTTCGCTTCGTTCATACCCAAGAGATATTTTTCTTTCTATTGAAGAAAGCAGGGTTTCATAAGATACGTCAGGTAAAAAAGAAATTTTTAACGCCACGTCATCTTTATCAGTCAAATACGCTGACAAAGAGAATATTGCGTTGCCTGTCACACCGTACTCAGTAAAAATTACGTCACCTCTTTGCGTTACCGTTTCTTTATCATTTATTATCGCAGTTACGTCAGCAAATACCCTTATGCCTTTTAAGGTCTTGATGTCTTCGGTATTTGTTTTTAATTGTACCAGCGAAGGATATAATTGCGAAATCTTATGCCCAAAACGAGTCGCAAGCTTATAAGCATTTCCGTCAGAGCCAAACTGTTTTTGTGATTTACCCCCTGTCGAAAGCACAACCTTTTCCGAATAAAAGATTTTTTCGTCTTCAGATTTAATTACGTACCCTTTATTAATTTCAATAATTTTTGTAGACAAATATACGTCTACGTTTGGAGCATTATCAATTATTCTTCTAAGCGCATCGGTCATGGAGGAGGCTTGCTTCCCCGTAGGATAAACTCTGCCTTCTCCGTCAATTTCAAAAAGCATAGGGAAAAGTTCAAGAACGGATTGATAATCACCAATTATGTTCTTAACGCAGACTGAACCGAAATATTTATCTTCACTTACGTTTACGTTCGTTAAATTGCCTTGTCCATTACCCGTAGCAGAGAGTTTTTTACCTACTCTCGGTTGTGACTCGATTAAAGCAACTTTTAAATTACTGCCTGCAAGTAATGCAGTAAGATATAAGCCTGATGCGCCTGCGCCTATAACTGCCACGTCATATTTCATATAACATATCCCCCGGAAACGTTTATAACCTCTCCCGTTATATATGACGCAAGGTCAGATGCAAGAAACAGAGCAACGTTTGCAACGTCGTCGGGCGCGCCTATTCTTCCACACGGTATTTCTTTCGTCATTTCGGAAATTTCCTGCTCTGAAAATGAGGATATCATATCCGTATCGATAATACCGGGTGCGATTGCGTTTACCCTAATTCCGCAGGGCGCAAGTTCTTTTGCAAGCGCTTTCGTAAAGCCAATTATTCCTGCTTTTGCAGATGAATATACGGTTTCCATGCTCGAACCTTTAATTCCCCATACCGAAGAAATATTGACTATGCTTCCCGTCTTTGAAAAAGCAAAATCGTCATAAAACGCCTTGCTTGTATATATGCAGGATTTCAAGTTATCGGATAGTACGCTATCGATTTCTTTTTCGGACATATTTACCAAAAGACTATACCATGCCGTTCCTGCGTTATTAATAAGCACGTCTATCTTACCGAATTCCTCAATGACTCTATCGCGCAAAATTCTTGCGCCCTTTTCTGTTGCTAAATCAGCGCAGACAGCAACCGCCCTCACGCCAAATTGCGACAGTTCCTTAATGAGCGACAAGGCTTTGAGTTTTGAGTTTTTATAAGAAATTACGACGTTATATCCCATAGCAGAAAATCGGCGAGCAATACTGCCACCGATTCCTTTTGCGCCACCTGTAATGACGGCGACTTTATCAGTAATTGTCGGGTAAATCGTTTTCAAATAAAACTGTTGCCTCATCAGTATAATTTTCCAGCCACTTCTGCGCTTCGGATAATGATTTTACGCCTATTATTCTGGTCGCATCCATACCCGCATTTATTGCGCCCTTAGTCATAAATTTGCCTCTTAAACCTACAAAAATGGCGTAATCGCATACCTTAGCAATATGCGCGCCAAACTCCTCATTAGCCGTCGCCTCGTAATCACCAAGTTCAACCAAACCGGGAGTTACTATAATTTTCGTGCCTTCAAAAAGAGAAAGCGTTGCAAGAGCGGACCTCGCGCCAACGGTATTTGCGTTATAAGCGTCGTCTATTATCGTTTTGTTGCCTGAAACAATCAACTCTTGTCTATGCGGAACAGGTTTAAAATACTCAACCGCACGAGCGCAAGCGCAAAGAGGAACGTCAAGATGAACGGCAATCCCAGCGCAAGTAGAAATTAATGCAGGCACGTAGTCCCCAAGAAGTGACGTCTTTACGTTAACGGTTTCATCTTTATAAGAGAGAGTAAACGAACAGCCGTTTTTATTGTACTTCACGTCAGAATACGTTATGTCACCGTCACGGTCGTTTATTATAATTTTATTATTTGCTCTGCGGTCAGCAAGCGCCTTTGCCCCGTTGTCGGAACAGTTAAACGCGACTAATCCGTCTGTAATATATTCAGAAAGTTCAAACTTCGTATTTGCTATATCTTCTTCACTTCCGAAAGTTTCAAGATGTTGATTTCCTACGCCTGTTATTATTCCAAAATCCGGCTTAGCTATTTCGCAAAGTTCAGCAATATCACGCTTATATCTCGCGCCCATTTCAACGATAAGAATTTCATCGCCACTTTCAAGATGATCGTTTACCGTTCGGCATATACCAAGCGGAGTATTATAACTCGCAGGTGAAGCGCATACGCGATACTTGGTGGAAAGCATTGCGAATAATATATTTTTCGCCGTAGTCTTTCCGTAACTTCCCGTAATTCCAACTACTTTAAGCCCGTCAATTTTTAATTTTTCAATTTCGTCAGTAGCATCAATGATATATGAACGAGCAATCAATTTTTCGGGATAATACATAATGCCAAAGGAGATCAAGCATGAAAGTGGAACGAGAGCGATAACTATTGAATATCCCGCAACACTTACAGGTGTTAATGACAAGCCCCACGCGCCAAAAGCAAACCCAAGCGAAACGAAAGCGTTCGTTATAATCAGGCGTTTCATACGCGAAGTAATTATTAAGGGCGTTTTTACTTTTTTTCCATACGACAGTATCAAAAACAATATGCCGAATCCGAAGAAAAATACGTAAGAAAGATATTTAATAAATTCAAACGGGAAAGCAAGAATAGTAACTATAGTCAAGCCTGTTGAAAAGAAGGCATACGCGACAAATCTCAATATATGCTCAAAATGCGTAAATTTAAGCCAATTTACAACTCCATTTATACGATATGAAGAAAGTTGAAAAACGTGCAAAAATTTCAAAGAAATCGCCGTATAGAACGCCGAAGATATTAATATAAAAATTATGCTGAATATCGTATCCATTTATCCTTCCAAAAAATTATCTATTTCATTAGCTATTAATAATTTCTCACGTAAAAACACAAAATGATCGCCGTTCAGCCGAACAAGACGGCTGTTTGGTATTATTTTATTTATTTTTTTCGCCATATACATAGGCGTTTCTTTATCTCTATTGCCCGAAAATACCAAAACGGGGCAAAAAATCTTTTTTAATTTTTCAGACAAGTCCTCGCAAACTATTCTGGAAAACACGCCTTTAAGTTCATCAGGCATTGCCTTATAATCGGCTGAATAATATTTTTCAAGGGGACGCCCTTTTGCTTTCGCTCTATAATACGCCAAACGTTTTATGTGATAAAAAATATTTCGTCTTGGCTTTATGCCTGCTGATGAAATAAGAACAAGACGTTTTACCGTATTCGTTTGCGATGCAAGAACAATGCCCACACGTCCGCCGAAACTGTGACCTATTACGTTAGTTTCCTTTATTGAAAAGTAACTGAGAACTTCCGTCACGAGCCGAGCGTATGAATTTAAGTCCCAATTTTTATGTGGTTGATCGGATTTTCCAAAAGGTGGAAAATCCAAGGATAGACAAGTATGTCCCCTGTCTGTAAAATATTTGAAATACCAATCAAAGAAAGATAAATCACAGCCCCATCCGTGTAAAAATACAATAGGTTCTTCTGTCCCTTCTTGGTATTTTACGTTAATGGCAAGCGAAGAAAAATTTAATATCAGAATAACTCCTTTCGCAAAATAATTGCGTCATTATCTCCATAATATTTTCTTCTTCTGCCTATTTCTACAAATCCAAACTTTTTATATAAACATATTGCAGAGAGATTATTGTCTTCAACTTCAAGATAAATACTTTTCATCTTGGAAACTGAAAGCGCGTGGGTTATAAGCGCGCCTGCAATCCCTTTTCTGCGATATGAATCTTTTACTGCAATACTTGTAAGACAACCCTCGTCGAGAACGTTTTCTATAAAAATATAGCCTATTATATTTGCGTCTTGACAATAAACGAAATTATCGTTCTCTGATTTTAAGAGAGTAGCCTTTACAACCTCTTCGCTCCACGACGGGTTTATATAATCACGCATAAGAACGAAAATGCCGTTTACGTCATCTATTGTCGCTCTACGAATCATTTCTTCTCCAAATCCCGTTCTGCCTGAGGTTTACGAATATATATAGGTTCAAGCAAATTACCGTCAAGCGCAGAACGAAAATTGTTTTCAACAGCGAGAGAAAAAGCCTTTTCAAAGTTATTCGGCACTATTCCCTTTATTTCCGAAGATAAAATTTCGTCAATATATGCGCCGTAAGGCTCGTCAACAGTCAACAAAAATTCTTGAAGTTCTGCCGTGGAAAGACAGGAAGGAGGGAGTAAAACGTTCATTTTTTCGTCATAGACTGCAACGTATCTCATACCGTTTGATGCGTCCATGATAGAAAGAATAGTGTCTTCGCCACTATTGTTATATGCAAGAAGTTCAAGCGAAGTTACGGGAACAACGGGTTTTGAGTAAACGTACGCAAAGGCTTTTATCGTCGCCATACCTATTCTGATACCCGTAAACGAGCCGGGGCCAATAACGCACGCAAAAAAATCAAGGTCAGAAAGTTTTACGTCGAGCTCACTCAAGCAACGGTCTATCGTAGGCATAAGGCTAACGGACGCGACTTTGAAATCCGAGAGTTCGACGTAGGTTTTTTTATCGTCATAAACCAACAAAACTTTCATTGATTTTGATGCTGTATCTACTGCAAGATATCTCATAATTCGATATGTTTAACTCCGTCTTTTTCGCTATATCTATACAAAACGATTTTGTTTCCAATTTTGCATACGGCTTCTGCGTGAAGTTTCATTTCAAGAACGCGCATTACGTCCTCAGCGTCATAATCACAATTTTTCAGTACGCTGATTTTAATAAGTTCGCGAGCTGTAAGCGCGCTGTCAAGCCCTGCCAATAAATTGTCTGAAATTTCACCTTTACCTATTTGGAAAATAGCAGGCATCGTTGATGCCATACCTTTTAATTTTGCGCGTTGCTTACTGTTCATTGATTATTAATTCCCTTGTGTTATCATCAATTCTGTTTATATTGACCGCTATACTCTTTGACGGCAGAACGCTTTCAATCTGCGACGGCCATTCAATAAGCGTAACGGTATTTTTATCTCCAAAAAGTTCGTTAAGACCACACGCTTCGGCTTCCTCGCCATTTTTTAATCTGTACGCGTCAATATGTAAAAGTTTAAGTCTGCCTTCGTATTCGCACGATAAAGTAAAAGTCGGACTTTTTACGTCAGCAGTAATACCAAGCGCTTTCGCAACACCTTTTGCGAAGACGGTCTTGCCTGCGCCTAAGTCGCCGATAAGTAATACGACTTCACCGCCAACAAAAGACTCTGCAAGGTCGTGAGCGATATCAAGAGTATCGCTTTCGGATTTTGAAACGAATACTTTTTGCATATTATTATTATACACCCAATGGCCTTTCTTTGCAAGCGTTTTTTGCTTTTTTGGAATCCATTTCAAAATATATGATAAACGTTTATACAACAACAAGGTCACAACACTGATTGCAACGGCTTTTATAGCGTTGAAGCCAAGAACGTACGGCCATAATAGTGCAAACGCCTCTCCCGCTTCCATACCTAAATAACCGGCAAAAAGCGGAAAAGTAATAAACCTATTGCATAAAAGAGCAGATATTACTTGCAATACAACGCCAACGCCCATACCAATAAATACGGAAGGCAATCCTTTGCGCCATCTATACATTAAGGACGGAACGATAACGAAGGATGCCGTCATAACAAAATTCGCAAGTTCTCCCACGCCACCCGTAGATGATTTAGTAGGCCATATTATAAGTTGTTTGATTCCTTCTATGATTATTGCGCCCGGAAAACCAAACATATATCCACCCAGCATAGTAGGAACGTTCGAAAAATCCAATTTCAAAAATGGCGCGGGTGGAAATATCGGAAACTCCAACCAACTTAACGCGTATCCGATTGCCGTCAGCATTGCCAATGCAACCATATTCCTCGTTGTAAAAAAGTTTACTTTCATAAAAAATAACCGCCTCTTTATAAAAAGGGGCGGTATAATGCCATAGGCATAAACGCTTTGTAACATCCGGACTTTACCGTCGGCCAAGGAATTTCACCTTGTCAAGCCAAAAGGCTTCGCGGACTATAACCGCCGGTGGAGAATTTCACTCCGCCCCCAAAGCAATTTACATTCGTATATTACTATATTATTTTATATTCTGTCAAGTGTTTTGCGCGTCAAGTTCTTTCTTCTCTTCGACAAAGCCGAGTTTCTTAAAAATCAAGGGCGCACCGAGAGTTAACCAAAGTCCAAGAAGAGCATATCTGAAAAATCCGTACAACCAGAAAGACGTATCAAAATTGAATGCAAATTTAAGCCCTAAGAATATAGCGAGCGCGCCTGCTCCGCCGATTAGTATCTTCAAGAATTGTTTTGCAATCGTTGTTTTACTCTCAAAGCCTATATATTTCTTATCAATAAAATATCCTATCTGAACGCTTATAAGTACGCCCGTAATTTCAAGAACATGCTTTACGGTTTCAGCGTCAGGCTGAATAATACTTACGACAATTGCGCCTATTATCGCAATAGGAACACCGCCAAAGGCTATGCGTTCTTCATGATCACCAAGTAAATCATACAATAAACTAAACACAATGACCATTAAAATAGCCATAAACGCAGAACAAAGAACGTCGGTAAGATAATGTTGTCCAAGAAATAATCTCGTAAACATTACGAGTAACGTAAGACCTATGCCAAGCGGAATAAATATTTTTCTATGCTTCTTAAAGCCCATAACCGAAAGCGTTGAAAGCGTAGTAATATTATTCGTATGCCCGCTTGGGAAAGAATAACCGCCTGTTTCTTCACCTATTGACTTTACTATTCCTTCATACGCGTCAAAAGGACGTGGACGTTGAACGATTGCTTTGATTACGGTATTTACGCCACAGCTTAAAAAATACACGTTCATAAACTTAAAGCCCAATCTTTTTGATACGCACCAATAAACGAACGCCATTACTGCTACGACAAAAATTTCATCGCCAAGATAAGTGAAAATGCCAAAAACGGTATCAGTAAAACCGTTAGACATCGTTTGTAAGGCTTGAATAATACTTGCTTCCCACGGCATTATTGGTTATCTCCATATTTTTCATAATTATTATCGTTTATCCACAGTCTTTCAAGATGATAATATTCTCTCATTTCCTCATGAAAGACGTGCAATATAACGCATCCATAGTCTACCGCTATCCATTTAGCCTCAGAAAAACCGTCGCGACGAAGAGGCTCAATACCTTCTTTCGAAAGTTTTTCATCAACGTTGTCCGTTAAGGATTTTACTGCCGTAGTGGATCTACCGCTAGCTATTACAAAATAATCGGCAATAATAGATTTATCGGATAAGTCTATTATGATAATGTCTTTGCCTTTTTTCTCGTCAAGTATACTCGCAATTTTTTTAGCAAGCTCGTGAGCATCATTTTTCGTTAATTTCATTGCCTGTCTCCTTATTGCAATAATAATTATACGCATCAAGCGTAATCTTATATAAATCGTCCTTACCAACGTATTTTACAGAATTTTCAATGGCGGATATAAAGCCGAGTTCAACGTCCTTTGCCGTTTGTTTTCTTAAACAATCAACGGTAGGAAAGGAACGCAAAGGCTCTATATAGTCAGCAAGATAAACCACCTTTTCCAATTTCGTCATACCGGGTTTTGCAGTAGTATGCCATCTTACCGCTTCAACAATGTCTTTATCTTCGATTTTCAATACCTGGGCAAGTAATTCCGCGCCTATTTCTGCGTGTTGCACGGGCAGAGGCATTTCGTTTATCCTATCGTCAAAAATAACTCCGAGAGATTCCGCTTCTTCCCTCGTAACGTATTTACCTATATCATGGAGCAAAAGAGCGATCGTCGCCTTATTCGTATCTACGCCCCACCTCTTGGCAAGCTTGACACCGCATAAAGCAGTAGAAAAACTATGCAAGATACGGGTTTCCTTCATATGAAAGCGTTTATATAAATCGTTTACGAAAACGAATTGAGTATATAATTTCTCTTTTTTTATATAATCGGAAATTTTTTTATCCAGCCACAAGTCAGGTTTGCCCATTGCTACTGAAATTTTCACTTCGGAAGATGAGCCATCTGCGCCCACAAAATCAGCAATTTCATATTTTACGAGCGAGTTTAATACGCTCAATTCTTTTTCTCCAACAGGAAAATCAGGACGAGGTACGACGTAAAAAGTGAGCAATGAAGAGAGCAACGATATGTTTTTCCACTTGCCCAAATCGGCAATCATTTCACTCCCAATAGCAAAATATAAGTTCTTATACGTCTTTGAAAAATGAAGAGCGGTTATATAGGTATAATCAGTCCCCTCTTTGTCAATTTCAAAAGTGTCTATTATTGCGTTATTTATGTCTTCGGTCGCAATTTTCAGCATTTCAAGGCGTTTCGAAGTATCCGCCCCTACGCTAATTTTGAAAGGCGAAAGTTTACACGGAACAATAATGACCTTATCAAACCTCTGCGATAAGTTATAAATCAGTTGAGTGTGCGCAGAGGTTACGGGATCAAACGAACCGCCTAATATTATCGTTTTATTCAAAATAGTCAAATTCTACGTCCAAAATCCGAACGGTATCTCCGTCCTTTACTCCTGCCTTTTTAAGCGCTTTATCTACGCCACGGTCACGAATTTGTTTCTGAAAATATTTCAGGCTATCATAATTATCAAGGACTACGTTACGGGCAAGTTCGTCCATCATACCGCCAAATATTTCATAATACCCTTCTTCAATTTTTACCACTTCAAAACTCGTTTTGTCGGGTTTTTCAAAAGTAAACGGTTCGTATTCAAGCGGTGTTACTTCGGGAAGTTTTTTAAGTTCAGCCCACATAGCTTTAATAAGTTCGTCCACACCACTATGAATAACTGCGCTCATTAAAATTACGTCCTTGCCTGAGATTTCTTTAATTTTATCCACAACGCTGAAATCAGTAAGCATGTCGACCTTATTCAAAACGACGATTTGAGGTTTATCGGCAAGCGCAATATCATAACCCGTTAATTCTTTATTTATGGCGACGTAATCCGCAACAGGATCTCTGCCCTCGCTTCCACTCGCATCAATTACGTGAACGAGCAAACGCGTTCTTTCTATATGTCGTAAAAAATCGTGTCCAAGCCCTGCGCCTTCACTTGCGCCGTCAATAAGTCCTGGGATATCTGCGACAACGAAAGTATCGTCGTATGCCGTCACCATGCCAAGATTGGGCGATAAAGTAGTGAAATGATAAGACGCAATCTTCGGTCTTGCTGCGCTAATAACGGATAAAATTGTTGATTTACCAACGTTAGGGTAACCAATAAGCCCAACGTCCGCTATCGTTTTAATTTCTAATGTTACAAGATGTTCTTTCGTTTTTTCTCCTGACTGAGAAAAATGTGGCGCTTGACGACGGGAGATCTTAAAAAAAGCGTTACCCTTTCCGCCGTTTCCACCTTCTGCGACAAACACGACCATCCCGTCTGAAAACATATCTGCAATAATTTTTCCTGATTCATCATCGCGAATAACAGTACCAACGGGGACGTCTATTATTAAGTCTTTTCCCTTTTTGCCTGCCGAATATCTGGTTTTTCCGTTTTCACCGTTTTCAGCGCGAAAATGCTTTGCGTACTTAAAGTCGATCAGCGTACTTTTATTTTTAACCGCGCGAAAACCGATTCTTCCGCCTACGCCTCCGTTACCACCGTCAGGACCGCCATTATTGACGTATTTTTCAGTATAAAAAGACGTGCAACCGTTACCGCCGTCTCCGGATTTAATATAAATTTTTGCCTTGTCTATAAACATATATTCGCCTTTATTTTATGAATTTACAATATTTTGTGAGTGAGCAAAGATGACACTCAGGATTTCTGCTATGACAACGGTATCTGCCGTGAAAAATCAATAAGTGGTGAGTCTTGGATAGCTTGTCCTGTGGCACTACCGCAAGCAAATCGTATTCAACGCCTTCGGGAGTGGTTTTGTCGGATAAGCCCAATCTTCTTGCCGTCCTGAACACGTGCGTATCCACGGGTATGGTCTGCTCGTTAAACGCCACGGAAAGTACGACGTTTGCCGTTTTTCGTCCTACGCCTCTGAGCGACAGTAAATCTTCCATGGTTGAAGGAACTTTACCATTAAAACGCTCTAATATATCTCTGCTCGCTGAAATTATGCTCTTTGCTTTTGCTCTGAAGAATCCGCAAGAGTGAATGAGTGGTTCAAGTTCTTCTTGTGACATTTGCGCAAAATGCAAAGGAGTATTATATTTCTTAAAAAGTTCGCTTGTGACGATATTTACTCGCTTATCCGTACATTGCGCAGACAAAATAACGGCGACAAGAAGTTCAAAATCTGACGAAAAATTCAGTTCGCAATGAGCGGACGGATAGTCATTTTCAAGATAATTTATTATTTCGTTAACGATTGCCATACCTACTCACTAAGTATAACACAAGCGAGAAATAAAGTAAAGCGTTTCAAAAAATTCTAACGTACTTTCCGTTAGTTTCGTTATATGCTCCAACGAAAGTCGGATAAGAATACGAGATTTTATAAAAGTAATCAAGCCCCGCCTTATCCGTAAGGACGGAAAGCGTACAGCTTCCATAAAGTGAAAGCGGAGTATCTATAATCCTGGCGTTATAGCCCGAAGCTTTTAATGCGTTTGCAAGGCGTAAGGTTTGATTACGCGCCTTTAATACGATTATTATGTTCATATTTCCACCTACTGTATTTCTTTCGTTCTCAATTTCATAATTGCATAATAGATTATATAGTATTCTATGTAATTCAGGGGGAAATTGATGATATATCTTGATAACGCCGCTACAACATACTTTAAGCCCACGAGCGTGATAAATTCAGTCGGAACGGCTCTTAAATACTTGTCTGCCAATCCAACGCGGTCTTCACATTCCGCCGCAGTTAAAGCAGGCATGATGATTGAAGATACTCGCACGATTGCTTCAAAATATTTTTCTTGCGGAGCAGACAAAGTTATATTCACTTTAAACTGTACCGACGCTCTTAATACTGCAATTTTCGGTACAGTCGTACGAGGCGGTCATATAATCACTACCGTGCTTGAACACAATTCGGTCTTACGTCCATTGATTCGATTAAAAGAATTAGGACTAATTGACTATACCGTTTTACCACCTCTTGGTAACGGCTTCGTAACTCCCGAACAGATCGTATCAGCAACACGTTCCAACACTTATATGATAATCGTAAACCACGTTAGTAACGTAACGGGTGCAGTTCAACCTATTGAGGACATAGGATACTACGCAAAAAAGAAAGGCTTACTGCTATTAGTGGACGGAGCGCAAAGCGTTGGTTATAAAAAATTTGATATGCGCTCGTGCAATATCTCTATGCTTGCTGTCGCGCCACACAAGGGGTTGCACGCCCCACAAGGAGTAGGATTATTGCTTATACGAGAGGGTAAAGTAAACCCTTTCAGATACGGCGGTACGGGGACTGAGAGCACGAAACCGCAACCACGAGAATTACCTGAGGGGCTGGAAAGCGGAACGCTCCCCACCCCTGCAATCGCAGGACTAAACGCATCGTTTAAGTATGCTAATGAATACGGGGATGCAAATGCGAAAAAACTTTCCGGGTTATTTGTCTATACTCTGGGAGAATTGAGCAAAAACAGTAATGTTGAACTGTATACGAAAAAAGAATATGGCGGTCCCGTTATTGCTTTTAATCTGCGAAATATGTCCAGCGTAGAAGCGGGAAATATACTTTCGGACGAATACGATATTTGCGTAAGATGTGGACATCACTGCGCGCCTCTCGTACATAAACATTACGGAACGCTAAAAAGTGGTATGATAAGAATTTCTCTCGGTGTAGACAATACGGTAGAAGAGATAAATTTCTTTCTTCAAGCCATTAAAGAACTTTCAAAGGGTTGATAAAAATTCAAGATTAAGCGCGCGATAACGATTGTCATTTTCTAAAATCACGCTATTTTTCAATAGAATTTCCTTTACTTTATCAGGCGTAAAAGACGGGTGCTTTTCTATAATATTTGCGCATACCGAAGCCACAATCGGAGTTGCAATACTCGTACCCGTAACGGGTGCGTAATCACCTGCCATTGATGGACAAACGACGTTTTGCGCAGGCGCGTAAATGTCGGGCTTATAGATTCCCCTACATAATCCTCGTGAAGTAAATTCGGCAATATTTTTGTTTTCGTCAATACCTCCGACGGTAATTGCGTATGGACTTATTCCCGGAGATTTTACTTTATCCTTTCCCACGCCGTCGTTACCGCTACTCGCAACGATGAGTATGCCTTTCTTGTGTAACGCCTCAACACCCAAAACGAGTGGATCTTTATTTTGAGGCTCTGCTCCAAAAGAAGCGCATACTATACGAATATTATATTTTTCACAATTATCCCATACCCATTGCATTGCTTGTAAAATATCTGCCGTATTCCCCTCTCCTGTACTTCCTATTGCCTTAATCGGAATAATTTCAGAGAGTGGCGCAAGCGAAGAGTATTTACCGTTTGACAAAATTCCGTTTCCTGCGATTGCGCCACATATTGCAGTTCCGTGCCCGTTATCGTCGTAAGGCGTACTTTTTCCCGCAACAACGTCTACGAAAATCGGTACTCTGTCAGGAAGCAATAAGTCAACATGTGGACTTAATCCCGTATCAATAACCGCTATACGAACACCTTTTCCGCTTAATCCAAACGGTCTTTTCGGAAGCAAATACCGTTTGACTTTTTGCAATGAAACGTCAACTTTTGCAACGCGCGAAACAGACACTATACCTGACTGAACTTTTATCGGCTCGTCAGATTCAACGACTATGGAAGAAATAAAAGGTATAACGTGCGTGATACGACCGTACTTTGCCACATAACGCGCGCCCATGGAATAATCGGAAAAAGTGATTATATATGAAGTAATCAATTCTTTATCAGCCGTAACAAATGATCGAGTTTTTCCCTTTGTTTGTCAGATAATAAAGGGCGTACTTTATCCATTTCTATTTTCAGCGCATTATAATCAAATGAACCGCTTGACTTTTTTGACGCTACCTCTTCCATTAGTTTAACGTACAAGGCGTCTTCACTCATATTTTCATATTTACCTAATAGTTCAGTTGCTTGATTTTTATTTTCCTGCCCATTTACTATTTTGTAATTTTTTAAACTTTTTCGCATACGTTTTATCATATGCGAGCATATAAAATATTGTGACAAAAGGAGTTATTTATGGATATAAATTCAATCTTACCATTATTGCTTGGAAGCAAAGACGGCATAGACAAATCAAAAATATTTGCAATGCTTTCGGGAGAAAAGGAAGCACCCTCAAATGATACTCAAAAAATGCTAAGTTTACTTGGAAATATGAAAAAACCCCACGGACGTACATCCGTGGGATTAAGTGTTATTACATCGTTTGCGCCATCTGAAATTATAGGCGCGTTAGTAAAACTATTAGCGTGACAAACCGTCTTTTATCGCCTGCTCATAAACTGCTTTTGCGACTACGTCAGCCACTCTGGGGTCAAGCGGTGACGGAATTACGTAATCGGGAGATAATTCAGCATCTGAAACGAGAGATGCAATGGCGTGAGCGGCTGCGAGTTTCATATTTTCGTTTATCGCTCTCGCTCTGCACGCAAGCGCGCCTTTGAATATCCCCGGGAAAGCAAGGACGTTATTTACTTGATTGGGGAAATCGCTTCTACCCGTGCATACCACTTTCGCTCCCGCTTCTTTGGCAAGATCAGGCATTATCTCAGGCGTGGGATTAGCCATCGCCATAACGATAGGATCCGTGTTCATACTTTTTATCATTTCAGCGGTAACGCAACCAGGCGCAGACACGCCGATAAAAACGTCCGTGCCGATTATCGCATCTATAAGACTTCCCTTGCGACCTTCTTTGTTTGTAATCTCGGCAAGTTCTTCTTTTGCAAAATCAAGTTTTTCTCTGCCCTTATAAATAATACCCGTTCTGTCAACGGCAAAGACGTCTTTTACGCCATAGCGGACGAGAAGTTTGATTATTGCATTACCTGCCGCGCCAGGTCCGTTTAAGCAAACTTTCATATCCGAAAGATTTTTGCCAACCACTTTTGATGCGTTCAATAACGCTGATAACGCACAAACTGCAGTTCCGTGCTGGTCGTCGTGAAAAACGGGAATATCAAGTTCATCTTTTAATCTACGTTCTATTTCAAAGCATCTGGGCGCAGAAATATCTTCAAGATTTATGCCACCAAAAGATGGCGCAATCGCTTTTACCGTTGAAATAATTTCTTCCGTGTCTTGCGTAGAAAGTACGATGGGAAATGCGTTAACGCCACCGAAACGCTTGAATAATACGCATTTACCTTCCATCACGGGAAGTCCTGCAATTCCACCTATATTACCAAGTCCAAGTACCGCGCTACCGTCACTAATAACGGCAACCATATTTCCTATTGCTGTGCAGGAATACGCATAATCGGGATTGTCATAAATTTTCAAGCACGGCGAAGCAACGCCCGGAGTATACGCCACCGAAAGGTCGTGGGTGTTTTCAAGAGGCGCTTTGGAAATTACTTCAATCTTTCCTTTCCACTTTTCGTGTTTGATTATTGCTTCTTCTTTTACGTCCATTTTATTGCTTAATTGCTTCAAGAGCCTGAGTTAAGTCCTCGATAATATCTTCAATCGCTTCCGTTCCCACTGAGAATCTAATGAGCGAAGGATCTATGCCTGCATCTTTAAGTTGTTGCTCGGAAAGTTGTCGGTGAGTATGGCTTGCCGGATGAAGCATACAAGACTGCGAATCTGCTACGTGAGTATAAATTCTTACGAGTTTAAGGCTATCCATAAACTTTATAGACTGCTGTCTACCGCCTTTGAGTCCAAAACAAAGCACACCGCAAGTACCATCGGGATAATACTTTTTAGCAAGATCGTAGTATTTATTCGTTTTTAGACCGGGATAATTCACCCACTCTATTTCATCACGGGAAGAAAGGAATTCCGCAACTTTGAGCGCGTTTTCACAATGTCTGGGCATACGGAGATGTAGCGTTTCTACACCAAGAGAAAGGTAGAACGCATTTTGAGGCGCTTGCGTACAACCAAGGTCACGCATAAGTTGTGACGTCGCCTTCGTAATATACGCCATTTTTCCGAACTTCTGCGTATAAATAATGCCGTGATATGAGTCGTCAGGCGTATTAAGACCGGGGAATTTATCACCGTAAGCCGAGAAATCAAAATTACCGCTGTCAACGATACATCCACCCGTCTGAACGCCGTGACCGTCAAGATACTTAGTAGTGGAGTGAGTAACGATATCACAACCCCATTCAATAGGACGACAGTTTATAGGCGTCGGGAAGGTATTATCAATAATAAGCGGAACGCCGTGCGAGTGAGCGATTTTAGCGAACTTTTCAATATCAAGCACTCTTACGCCGGGATTTGAAATAGTTTCGCCAAAAAGACACTTGGTATTTTCTCTGAAAGCCGAGTTAATTTCTTCTTCGCTTGCATCCTGATCAACAAACGTGCACTCAATTCCCATTTTTTTCATCGTAACTGCGAAAAGATTGAAAGTACCGCCGTAAATTGATGCTGTGGAAATGAAATGATCTCCTGCCGTACAAATATTAAAGATTGCAAAGAAGTTTGCAGCCTGTCCCGAAGAGGTAAGCATACCTGCCACTCCGCCTTCAAGTTCTGCAATTCTTGCCGCAACCATATCATTAGTGGGGTTTTGCAGTCTGGTATAAAAATATCCCGATTTTTCCAGATCGAAAAGCGCGCCCATATCATCACTCGTGTTATATCTGAAAGTCGTACTTTGAATTATAGGGATTTGTCTGGGTTCACCGTTTCCCGGCTCATAACCTGCGCGAAGGCATTTTGTTTCCTTTTTCATAAAAACTCCTTATATGGAAATAGTTTACAATCATCAAACTCAATATATTTCATATCGTTTGCCTTGATTTATAAAGTCTATTTTTCCACCCGTTAGGTTTATCAGTTCAATAATGGATTTATCTTCGGGATATATTACCGAAAAGCGAACTTTATCGTAATATTCAACGTCTGTTATCTTTCCACCGCCCCGAAGTACGGCGTTGGAAATTTTTGAATAAGTGTTATAATCTGCCTGAGCAGAATATACGTCGCTCAGAGTATAGGTTATTTTTTCTGCAATGTTTATTACCGCATTAGCCGAATCTGTATAAGTTTTTACAAGTCCGCCCACACCGAGTTTAGTACCGCCAAAATATCTGACTACGGCAATCAAAACTTGTCTGTATGAACCGCCGTTTATCGCTGACAATATCGGCGCACCTGCCGTAGAAGAAGGCTCTCCGTCATCAGAAGATTTTGAGACGTTACCTTGCACGTCCGCAACGTAAGCGTAACAAACGTGAGTGGCGTCATAATGTTTCTTGCGCAAATCGGCGAGAATTGCAGAAGCCTGCTCTTCACTCTCAATATGATAAAGATAAGAAATAAAGCGAGAGCGCAATACAACTATTTCAGCCGTGGCATCTTTTAAGGATACGTAGGAGTTCATTTAAGTACGACTTTAACGTGGAATTTCTTGCCTTTATGAAGAACGAATTCTTTTTCCGTCGTAAATGCGCCTACTGTTGCGAATACGTCGCTGACCTTATCTTCGCCAACTTTTACGCCACCGCCCTCAATAAGTCTTCTCGCTTCGCCCTTGCTCTTTGCTGCGCCTGCGCAAACGAGTACGTCTATTATAGTGGTGTCGGAATTACCCTGCATTTCCACTTCGGGCATATCTTCCATATTACCGCCAAACGCCGCTTTTGCCTGCGAACGAGCCTTTTCCGCTTCTACCTCGCCGTGAACGAGTTTGGTAACTTCATAAGCAAGACGTTCTTTTGCAACATTCATACGTTCATCTTTATATTTGGTAAGTTCGTAAATCTCGTCCAACGGCATAAAGGTAAGAAGTCTTAAACACTCCTCAACTTTTACGTCTTCAACGTTACGGAAATATTGATAAAACTCATAAGGCGTAGTTCTATCAGCGGACAGCCATAACGCGCCCTTTGCCGTTTTACCCATTTTTTTGCCTTCTGAGTTCAAAAGCAACGGACAAGTAATTGCAAACGCGTCAACTCGCTTTTTTCTTCTGATAAGATCGGCGCCGGCAAGGATATTGCTCCATTGGTCGTTACCGCCCATTTCAAGACGAACGTTATATTTCTCGTTAAGCATAAGGAAGTCGTACGCCTGCATAAGCATATAGTTAAATTCAAGGAAAGAAAGCCCTTTCTCCATACGCATTTTGAAGCACTCAGCGGTAAGCATTTTGTTTACAGAAAAATATACGCCTATATCTCTAAGGAAATCAACGTAATTAAGGTTGAGTAGCCAGTCTGCGTTATTTACGATAATTGCGCCGTTTTCGCCTTCAAAGGACAAAAATCTCTCCATTTGTCCTTTAATGCAATCTACGTTATGCTCTATTTGCTCTTTGGTAAGCATACTGCGAAGATCAGATCTTCCAGAAGGATCTCCGATCATACCCGTACCACCGCCAACGAGAGCGATTGGTTTGTGACCTGCTCTTTGCATGTGCGCCATTGCCATAATAGGGATATAATGTCCGATATGAAGTGAGTCTGCAGTCGGATCAAAACCTACGTAAAAAGGTATAGACTCACCTTTGCTAAGTAATTCGTATAAATCGTCTTCATAAACAGTTTGCCCTACGAAACCGCGTTCACGGAGAACGTCAAGCGCATTTTTCATAATATTTTCTCCAAATTTAAATTGATATTTTTTATTTATTAAGATTCATAAGTTTTTCGCCGAACAACTCGCCTAGACGTTTAATTCCCGTATCAATTTGTTCTGCATTTGCGTAAGAATAATTAAATCTAATATAGTTTTCAGTACCTTCGGGCTCTGCGAAGAACACACTTCCCTGAATATACGCAACCTTTTTCTCAATTGCTTCGGGGAATATTTTCAGTACGTCGATACCTTTCGGGAACTTTCCCCATATAAAGAGACCGCCGTCAGGATCGGTACACTCAAACTCTTTGGGCATATATTTTGCAATAGCGTCACTCATACACGCCTTCTTTTCGCCGTAAATTTTTACCGCCTTTTTAAGATCGGGCTCTAAGTAACCGCGCTTCAAATACTCATAAGTTATCATTTGTGAAAGATTAGGCGTATGTAAGTCTGTGCCTTGCTTACATATCTCCATTTTTCTTATAAGTTCAGGGGTGGCGCAAGCAACTCCCGTTCTATTGCCGGGCGATATGATTTTCGAGAAAGAAGAAACAAAAATCACGTTACCCGCTTCATCCATACTCTTCATTGACGGCACGTAATCACCTTTGAAACGAAGTTTGCTATAAGGATCGTCTTCAATAACTATTACGCCGTATTTTGCCGTAATTTCGGCAATCTTTTTTCTGCGTTCAGCAGTATACGTCTTACCCGTAGGGTTGGAGAACGTAGGAACACAATAAAGTATTTTGGGATTATAGCGTATAATCTTTTCTTCAAGATCAGCCAAATCAAGCCCATCGTCATCTGCATTTACGCCCTTACAAACGGCCTCATAAGAGTTTGCAATTTGAAGGAAAGCAAGATAGGTCGGATTTTCTACGAGTATAACGTCGCCGGGATTGATAAAAGTTTTCAGCGCAAGATCGATTCCCTGCTGACCACCGCTTATTACGAGAACGTTTTCCGTCTTGGCGTCAGTAATACCCACAGTTTTTACGTATTCTGTGAGCATTTCTCTGAATTCGGGAAAGCCGGGAGTCAAGCCGTATTGCAACACACGTGGAAAAGACGGCGAAGAAGTAATATCTGCCGTAATTTCTTTTACTCTTTGGGCAGGCAAACACTCAATCGCAGGATTTCCGCCGGCAAAGCTTATAATTTCAGGGTTTCCAAGCAACTTAAAAATCTCTCGGGTTGCAGTACCGTTAAGATTAGCCATTCTTGATGCGTAATTATAATTCATATCTATTCCTTGGACATTAATTCTAAAGAATATTATACAAATATGGGCATAAAAAGTCAAGGAAATATAAAAGTATACCAATCATTTCTTATGATTACTTGCGTAAATTATTTTTGGCGCAAACTTTTTGTCTAAGTAATTAGCTTTTGTGAATAGAGTCACTCCTATTCCTGCCGAGACAAGACCGATTAATATCCCTGACGCGCCGTTGACGTACGAAGCGTTTCCTATTCTTAACCACGTGAGTAATACAGCCTCAGTCGTTATTAATGCGACAAGAGAAGTTATTACGTTGATGAATTTCAATCCTTCCATAAGCAAATCTTTATCTTTTCTCGCTCGGATAATGCCTGATACCGCCAAAGTAATTTCCACGAACGAAATTACGCATAAGGCGATTGATGTCAATACGTCATAGCGTTTTAATTCTTCCAAAAAGGATACGTAGCGTAGCATTGCGATAATATAACATATTGCGCCCGTAAAAATTATTATCCCTATTTGTCTGTAATACTTGATTTCTTTTCGCAATACTCCACCGCTCTTTGCCCGACCATGAAAATATATTCTTTTACCCATACCGATACACAGTACGTATGCGCCTGAAATTACAGCGAAAAAATAGGACGAAATAAGCCCGAAAAAGATTTTAAGTCCTCCGCTGACGAAATTATATATCATTGTGATTGTCGAAAATAATCTTGCTTTCTTGCGAGGACTTATACTTTTGAATCTGTGCCACAGCCTTATCATACGAGTTTATTATTTATCTTTTTATAAAATAATACTCATCGCTTATTATGTTAATATACATTTTGAGTTATAAAAAAAACGAGCGTAATATTTTACGCTCATTTTCCTTTGCAAAAATTAAGGGCAGGACATCAAGCCCCACCCTATAATTTTGCTTTTGCCATTTGGAATTTCTATATAACAACACTAATTTGTTAAAAAGTTTATAAACTTTCGAGTTAAGTATTTTAGAAAAATATTTAACTTTTTTTATTTGTTTTTATGAAATTACCAAAATTTTATCAAAGCGTATCGTATTGTTGTTATTCTTTAGCTTTAATAATTTTAACAGGTTTAATATTCTTTATCTTTACCATTGGAATAATCAATGAAATTACACTTAATAAAACAATTAAAATAATATTAAATCCTACAACTATAAATTTAAATGTTAAAAAATCTAAATCTAACATTATATGTGATTCTGCCAATACTTTTAATGACCCGATTAATACATCATTAGCTAAATCAATAAAGAAATAATAACCTAATGTTGACATTAACATAGTGACTAAAGCTATTAGTACAATCTGAATACCAAACACTATTCCAATAGATTTGTTTTGAGCGCCTAAAGCTTTTAAAATACCTATATCATGCATCTTATCTTTTATCATCTTAGTACTAAAGTTAACTAATATAAATATAATTCCACCACATAATACAATCGCAATTAATTGAAAAATTGGAATAAATACATCTACTGCTTTAGTCATTGTATAAATAGCTTCAACAACCAACATTTTTTGTTGATAGTTTAAACTATTAGCCACATCAATCACAGCATTAATATTTTTATCACTATCAAAATAATATCCTGTAACAAATAAACTCTTTTCTAATAGTTCCTTTTGTACTTCTTTTCCACAATAGAAGGTCGAGGACATGCCACTTTTAATGGCAACTATTTTAACTTCAATTGAAGATAATACTTCTTCATTTTTATAATCATAATATCTATAAGTATTTATAGTTGCTGTGTGAGGGACAAATGTTTTTAATGTTGCCGTAGTATAATTAGTGTTAAACACTTTATTATACTTTTCATAATTCATATATATTTCATTTCCATTCATAACTGGAAATTTATTAACTTTAGAATCAATATAAGCATAAGTGGAACTTGTTGTATCAAGCATATTACCATCAATATAAACTTTATGATGATAAGCAATTTCTAAGACAGCATTATTAACAAAGTCTTCTTTAAATTTTGGATTTAACGAAAAATCAAAACCCAACGATGAATATATATCTTTATTAAATTCTATATATCCTTCATATTCACTTAATTCAGTTTTGTTAAATGAAGAAAGGTCTTTTAATCCATTTAGTAATTCTTTATGTTTTTCTTTATACCCTGTATTTATAATTCCGTTTATATAACCGCTTATCGTATTACTCTTGTTATAATAGTAATCACCTATTATATCATCATATGTTTTTCCAATATAGGATGAATTATTTATTAAAATAGAATCTGCAACATAATCTGTTATAAATACACCAGCAGGCTTTATCTCATCGCTTAAACAAGTATATTCTAACTTTCCAAACTTATCTATCAAAAACTCCTCATCAACGACTATAGTACCTAGTGTCTCATTTAGGAATATATTATTAAATAATCTATTTGTTTTACGCCCCGCAAAGTTATTATGAGATTTAACCGGAATAGTATAATTTAGTACTTCATAAATTTCATCAGTATATCCCGAATTTTTAAAAGCCTCTAAATCGCTATCGCCAACTTCAACAACACAATCAGGAAAAATCAATTTTTGATCTTTTTGTTCATCAGTCATTTCCTTTTCTATATATACAGAATCCGCATTAATTTTAGCCATTTCATTAGAAATTATTTGTCCAGCATCAAACGTAACAATTGTTAATGCTAATGCTAATATAAGCATTATTGCAGATACCATAAAACTAGATAAGAATATACTAAATACTTTATTCTTTAAAAACTTTAAACTTAATGATAATTCTTTTAAAATAGATAAATTTTTCTTTTCTATTTTAATTTTATGTTTTTTAGTTTCTATTTTTTTTGTTTCAATATACTTATCCTTAACAACTACTAATTTATTATCTTTAGACATATTTGAATTAATAACTTTGACATCATTATCATCTAATACTTTATCATAAGGATAATAAATTATGTTATCTTCACATACCACATTATCTATATAACTTGGATTCTTTGACTTATCACTTATTATTTTTCCTTTTGCTAATTCAATTATTCTATCTCCATATTTGTACGCATCATTTATATTGTGTGAAACAATTAAAATAAGACATACTTTAGATATTTCTTTTAATATTTCTATAATTGCCTTAGCTGTTTGAGTATCTAAATTACCTGTAGGCTCATCAGCTAATATTATTCTAGGATTTTTAACAATAGCACGAGCTATTGCCACTCTTTGACGTTCCCCACCAGAAAGTTCTGCAGGATATCTATTTTCATATCCTTCTAAATCTACTTTCTTTAAGGCATTACTTACCAATCCTTTATCTTCTATTCTTCTTAAGTTTAGTGATAATACGATATTATCATAAACTGTTAATTCATCTATTAAGTGATAGTCTTGAAATATAAATCCTGTATGAGTATTACGATAATCATAGAAGTCCTTTTCTTTAAAATTAGATATATTATTACCATCTACGACTATCTTTCCTTCAGTAATACTATCCAGTCCACCTATTAAGTTTAATAAAGTAGATTTACCAGAACCTGATTTACCTAACACAAAGACCAACCCATTATTAGGTAAAGTTAGATTGATATTATCTAATGCTTTTACGTTATTTCTTCTTTTAGATCTATACGTCTTTGTTAAATTAACTATTTTTATCATGAATATCACCAAATATGTTAGTTACTAATCCTCTGATTGTAATATTTCTTCAAATTGATTTTGTAATATTACACTCCGATCGTTGTTACACAAACTTAATCAGATTAGAAAAGCGTTTATACGCTTTAACTGCATGAATTTGCACTTTTACAAAATTCAAAAGTTATAATGCAAATAAAGATATAATTATCCCTTTAAAGTAAAAAAGAAACAACTTTACCACTGATTATTAAGTTTATGTGACATATATAGTATAGCAATAATACTAAAAAAGTCAATCCCTTTACATCATAAAACGAAATAAAAATGAACTAAAATTTGCTTTTTATAATTCCGGTATTTTATAAGCTAAAAAAGCAAAAATACGCCCTTTGAAAAGCATTTCACAAGAGCGTATATAAAATAAAAAGCCTAAACTGAACACAAAGGTCAATTTAGACTTAAACTGGTGCGGTTGACAGGAGTTGAACCTGCACGGTCGCCCACAAGATCCTTAGTCTTGCGCGTCTGCCAATTCCGCCACAACCGCACGAAACAGCCTAGTAATAATACAACATTTACAAGAGAAAGTCAACAAAAATCAATAGATATTTATGAATATTTCAACATTTTTTGCAGATCACGTTCGCTTATCGCCTCACGCGTGCACAACGCTCCGCTTACTGCAAGACTTATAAGGCGTTTTTCAAATTCGATATCGCCCGAAGAATTATACTTAGAAAGTCCCGTACCCAAAGAAACGTCTGCGCCCAGCGTAAGCATCATACGCAAAGGTGGTATTCCGTGTCCGCTACCTAGCGAAGTAGATGGTGTGAGAATAATTTTCGCATTACTTTGAATAATCAGATCAACGTCGTCTTTATCAAGATATACTGCTCCAGATACGTACGCATTTTCCAGCAAGCCATACGAGTGCGCGAGTCCAATAGGTGACGTTCCGTGAAGTTTATCACACGTCCCCACTTCGTCAAGAGTATTGCACGCGGAAATTATTATCTTCGATCGTTTTGTAAAAACGTGGTCAATAACTTTATCAATGATATCGTCGGACAGAAATAATGAAGATAGATATACGTTATCACCATCAATACTATTCGTATTTTCGTCTACGAAATAGAAGAATTCAACGTTGTCATTATCGGGTTTTTCTTTGCCTGCATAGTAAAAACGCGAGCATTTTACGCCCGCGCGCTTTACTATATTCTTATCAAAAGTCAATGCATTAAACATCTTTACTAATATTCTTTATATACGTTTTAGTTTCTTCTGACGTATCGGGATGAACGAGCGCATAACTGATTATTGCCTTTACTGCGCCTGCTTTGCTACCCATATCATAACGGTAACCTTCAAAGTCATACGCGCAAACCTTTCCTTCGTCGCAAAGAAGTTTCAACGCGTCAGTCACTTGTAACTCACCCTTTTTGTCAGGAGTTATCTGCGAGATTTTCTCAAATATTGCAGGCGTGAGAACGTATCTTCCCAAAGCGGCAAAGTTACTCGGCGCGTCTTCTTTTTTGGGTTTTTCTATCAGCGTTTTGCAAACGTGAGCGCGGTAGTTTCCATAAAGTTTTTCACCAAGGTCGGCGCAACCGTACAGATGAATCTTATCGTCAGGTACAGTTTGACCGCCTATTACTGCGCTTGCGCCTTGCTCAAAGGCATCGATTAGTTGTTTTGAAACAGGCGTTTCTGCTCGTACAAGATCATCACCCGTAGAGAGAACAAACGGATCGTCACCAATAAAATCCTTTGCTGTGAGCAAAGCATCAGCCATGCCTTTGGGAGATTTCTGTACCGCAAAGAAGAATCTTGCGCCCTTATTTATGTTTTGCAACGAGGCAAGACCTTTTTCGTCTCCTTTATTGCGCAATGATGTTTCAAGTTTATCATCGGGTGAAAAATATCTGACAATTTCTTCTTTGCCGGGAGAAATAACAATACAAATATCCGTTATTCCGCTGTCAATCATTTCATCCACGATATATTGAAGCACGGGCGTATCTACCACCGGCAACATTTCTTTAGGCAAGGCTTTGGTCACGGGCAAAAATCTCGTACCCTGACCGCCACAAAGTATTACTCCTTTTTTTACCATATTACTGTCCCCCCTTTGACAATATTCAAGTGCCCGTTATTTTATATAAACAAGTCTTCTGCAAGTTTCGCATTGGCAAAGCGATTTGTTTTTCAGTTCGCTTTTGTTCGTCTGAGAAAGTTGCATACCGCAAATACAGGAATAACTTTTCTCGTCGTCACCGACCACGGGAACGAATACGGGAGCAATCCCGTCGCTACGATAACGCTTGTACGCATTAAAAAGTGAGGCGTCAAGAATGGGTTCAAGTTCCTTCATTTGCGTTTCAATTCTCTTTCTGTCGGGCGCTGTCTTTTCGCGAAAAGCTTCAAGTTTAATTTTTGCGTTATCAAACTCTTCCTTAACTTCCTTTTTCAAGTTAAGCAGTTTTTTACAGTCAAGAGTAATTCTCTTAATTTTTTCAATTCTATCGTCAATTTTTGCTCTGTAAGATTCTAACTTAGCCTTTGCAGATTCAAATTTCGGCAATAACTTAGCTTTATCTTCATCAGTAGTCGCTGAATTATACTGAGCTTCTGCGCTTTGAAAAGCAGACATTACTGCCTTAAAGTCAGCATAAATCTTGCTGACTTCTGCGCTGAGAGCCTCTGCGTTCGTAGAGTTTGCATCAAGTTTATTTGTAGCATCAACGAACTTATTGCGTGTCGCATCAAGTTTCTTTTTTTCAGGTAATTTATTGTATTCCTTGTTTATCTTACGAATTTCCATATCAAGGCTTTGATATTTCAATATTTTTTCAAATTTTTCAGTCATAAAACCTCCTGTTGAGCCGGATTATATTCCCTATTACTAACTATAAACTCTACTGAAAGACCATTAATTTTGGCTCTTTCCGTCAAAATTTCCGCAAGTCTTTTTATGTATATGGCTTCCATTGTATAATGTTGCATAATAATCAACGGAAATCCGCTTTGCGCCGAATAAAGTCTGACGTGATGAGGAAAATCTGCGCTTACGTAACAATCTGCGCCACTATTCATAGCGAGATCGACAAATTCGATATTTCCTCCGCCCCCATTAATTACGGCTACGTTATTTATTTTTTCAGTACCTTTCCCCACGAAAGACACGTTCTTATCATTAAAACGCAACGCAAGTTTATCGGCGAGCGCGGATAACGTCGTTTGTTTTACTTTACCTGATCTTCCGATATTTATACCGCTTTTTACAGACAATGGTATTGAGTCCGTCATTTCAATAAGTTCGGAAACGTATTCGTTTATTCCGCCGTCACAAAAATCAAGATTGGTATGCGCGCTATATATCGCAATATCAGATCGAATTGCCTCAATAATCGTTCTTCCTGTCGGAGTATTGTCATCAACACGCTTAATAGGATTGAAAATAATCGGATGATGGGATATTATAAGTTTTGCGCCCAAGTCACGCGCTTCGCTTACGACGTTTTCGGTGGCATCAAGACAAAGCAGAACTTTATCAGTATTTCCACGTTCACTACCGACCAATAAGCCTACGTTATCAGTAAAATCAGGCTCTGTTTTATCTTCGGGAGCAAACTCACGCATTATGGAAAGCACGTCAGTTATTTTTGCCATAACAAAACCTCCGAAATTTTTTTGATCTTATCAGCATTTGCATCTTTGCCTTTTTTCAGTTCGTTTAATCTACGCTCTAACTTTCTTTTCAGGCAAGGATTTTTTTCTTTATAGAAAACGCCGAAATGTATTTGCAATTCGTCTAATTCAGAACTCCCTTTTTCGGCGCGAATAACGTCGTAGAACTTGCCCTTATCCTCAAAGCACCTGTCTATACAAATAGCATAGCCCATTTCCGCAAGTTTTTGTCGAACGAGTTCTGCGTGAGACTGCGGTGACACAACGAGCGTAGCGCTGCCATTATAACCGCTGAGTATATGCTCTATCGTATGACCGCCCATACCGCAAATTAATATACAATCGGCATTGGCCTGCGTTGGAATTCCATCACAAACGTAAAATTCGCAATTTTCGTGTGACTTCAAATTCTCACGGGCTTTACTTAAACAAGCGTCGCTGATATCAGACACGATTGCGCTTTTGCAAATGCCTTTATTTAAGGCTAGAAGAGTAAGGAGAGCGTGGTCGCAACCAACTTCAAGCAAAACTTCGCAGGGCGGTACGCATGAAATTATCTCTTCGAATCTCAACTTTCTGAATAATAGCTTTTTAAGCGCTTGCTACGAGCAGGGTTACGAAGTTTTCTGAGCGCTTTCGCCTCAATCTGTCTGATTCTTTCACGAGTAACTCCAAAGCGTTTGCCTACTTCTTCAAGAGTGCGTGGATGAGAGCCGTCTATTCCGTATCTCAAACGAATAACTGCTTGTTCGCGCGGAGTAAGCGTTTCGAGAACGCACATGAGTTCTTCTTTGAGAAGAGTAATTGATACCTGCTCCTGCGGACTTGTCGCGTGAGCATCCTCCAAAAAGTCGCCTAAGTGGCTGTCCTCTTCCTCGCCGATAGGCGTTTCCAAAGATACCGGATCCTGCGCTATTTGTTGTATCTCTCTGACTTTATCCTCAGTAACGCCCATTTCCTTCGCTATTTCGGAAGGAGTCGGCTCACGGCCGAGTTCTTGTACAAGGAAACGAGTAGTACGAGTAAGTTTGTTTATCGTTTCCACCATATGAACGGGGATACGAATCGTTCTCGCCTGGTCAGCAATCGCTCTCGTGATAGCCTGTCTTATCCACCAAGTTGCGTAAGTAGAAAATCTGAAGCCCTTGGTGTAGTCAAACTTTTCTACTGCTTTCATAAGACCGAGATTGCCTTCTTGGATAAGATCGAGAAAAAGCATACCTCTGCCAACGTATCTTTTCGCAATAGATACCACAAGACGCAAGTTTGATTCAGAAAGACGTGATTTTGCAAACTCGTCACCCTCCGCCATTCTTTGCGCAAGGATTATTTCGTCATCACCCGAAAGAAGGGGTACTCTACCTATATCCTTCAAATACACCTTTACGGGATCGTCAGAAGAAATCGTCGTATCGGTAAGCAATTTTTCAATAGCATCGTCTTTTGCAGGTTCAATATCCGTGTCTTTTATCGTAACGTTATGTTCGGATAAAATACGTATAACTTCGTCAATCTGTAAAGCCGTAGCCTCACAACCAACTACAATTTTTTCTCCTATTTCATCATAAGAAATAGAACCACGCTGTTTTCCAAGCATGATAAGTTTGGTGAGTTCTTTCTGGATTTTATCAGATAACGTTACTTTCTGAGGAGATGATGTCTTTGATTCATTGCTCATTATTTACCTCCATACTCCCTTAGTTTTCTAAGTTTTCGCTTTAATTCGTTACTGCGAATCAGTAAAGACGTATCTTTCGTTTCGTCGTAACGGCGCGCAAGTTCAGTGCTTTCTCGTTCCCACTTTTCGCGCATTAATCTGTTTACACAAGCCTCGTACACTTCACGGTTATCATATCCGTCAAAATTAAATTCAAAAATAGGCGGTAAAAAATTATGCATTTCGTCAGGTAAGTCAGAGTAAAGCATTGCTCCAACGTCTTTAATACCTTTTAATCGGCTCTCGGATACCGAGTCAATAATTAATTTTTCAAATCCGTTATCAAAAAGTTCTTCATAGTCAGACGGCTTTACGTAAGGTTTACCATTTACTAAGGCAGACAATACGTACGTCACCGTCTTATCTGTTTCGGTTTTTTCCGTAGCAGTATCATCTTTTTTCGTTTCGTTAAACGCTTTTTTGTCTACAACAGGCAACTCAGCTTGCTTGCGCAATACGTTTATATCATAACCCGTTTCAGATGAGAGAGAAGTCAAATATTCTTCAATCTCAACAAGGCTGTCAAGCGATTTTATAACTCTTATTGCTTCTGTAGTATACGTAGTCTTTTCATCTCTATCGCTGAGATTATATTTATTACGCAATAATCTGAGTTTATATTCGGTCAACGGCAATGCTTCTTTAAGAAGTTTATCATACGCCTGTACGCCATATTTATTTATTACGTCGTCAGGATCAAGCCCGTCAGGTAAGGTTATAACTTTTACCGTCAAGCCGTTTTCGCGAAGAATATCCAAGCCCCTAACAGTTGCCTTCTGACCTGCTCCATCGCCGTCATAACTGATAATTACCTTGTCGGTATAATTCTTTATTTGTTTGGCTTGTTGGGGTGTGAGAGCCGTTCCCATACTTGCTACGGCTGTATCAAAACCACTTTTATGAAGGGCAATTACGTCCATATACCCTTCACACATTATTACGTGGTCAATATTTCCCTGCTGTTTTTTCTTTTTCAATAAGTTCAAGGCATAAACCGTGCGTGACTTATCAAAAATTTCCGTCTGTGAGGAATTTCGGTACTTTGCAAGATCGGACTTTTCCAGGATTCGTCCGCCAAAGGCAACGACTTGTCCGAAATTATTAATTATTGGGAATATAAGCCTACCATGAAAAACGTCATAATAATTATTGCCCTTTTGCGCAAGCAATCCAACCGCTTTCATTTCTTCGTTAGTATAACCTTTCGAGCGAAGAAAGTTGGGCATATCGTCGTAGTCTATGGAATAACCAAGACCAAATCTTGTGACGATATTGGGCGGTAAGTTACGTTTTTGGATATACTCTCTCGCTTTTGCTGACACAGGGAGTTTAAGGTTTTCGTTATATCGCCTTGCTGCATCTCTCATCAGGTCGTAATAACGAAGCCGTTGTTCTTTATTAATCGTGGGTTTTCTTTTGCCCGTAAACTCAGGCAATTCCAGATTTGCTTCATCAGCAAGAATTTTAATTGCATCAAACTTGTCGATACTTTCTATCTCGGTCAGAAAGGTAATAGCGTTTCCGCCTTTACCGCAACCGAAGCAATGATAGAGTTGTTTTATAGGATCGACGGTAAAAGATGGAGTTTTTTCATTATGAAATGGACAACAAGCCTTATAACTGTTCCCCATTCGCTTTAACGTTGCGTAACGCGATATTAGTTTAACGATGTCGGTCCTTTCAAGAAGTCGACTGTAAAACTCTCTGAACTCCATTTTCTCCTTATTATCCTGATAATGTTACAATAACGCCCAACCTTTGGGTACGTATATATCGTCGAAAACTTTTACGGCGTATGTATCGCTCATAGTTGCTATGTAGTCGCAAACTTTTTGTTTATCACTTACGTCAAAATCGCGTATATACTGCGGTAATTTATCAAGATGGGTTAAATAATAATCAAATAAAAAACCTATCATTTTTTCTACTTTCGGTTCTTCCGACTTTGCGAGATTTCCTGAATAAACACGTTCAAACATAAAGGCTCGGAACTCATCCATAACGCTTTTCGCAGTCGTACCGGCAGTAATCTCGTTTTTTGCATAACTGTTTTTGATGACTTCGTTTATCATCGAATCAATACGCGTTCCGTGCGTAGAGCCGAAAGTTTTTATTACAGATTGGGGTAAGTCGTTAACGGTTATTACACCTGCGCGAATAGCGTCATCAACGTCGTGATTCAAATACGCTATTCTGTCGCTAAGTTGAACGACCTTTCCTTCCAACGTTGCGGGAGTTCCACCACCACTGTGATTTGCAATCCCGTCTCTTACTTCATAAGTAAGATTCATACCGCGACCGTCGTATTCGATAACGTCCACAACGCGCAAAGAATGAAGAGCGTGATCAAACCCGCCTTCATTCATCATTTTTGCGTTTAATGCTCTTTCGCCGGCATGTCCGAAAGGAGTATGCCCAAGATCGTGACCAAGGCTTATCGCCTCAGTAAGATCCTCGTTAAGTCGCAGCGCGCGTGCAATTACGCGCGCTATCTGACTAACTTCGAGTGTGTGAGTAAGACGGGTACGGTAATGATCGCCCTCCGGAGCGAGAAAAACCTGCGTCTTATGTTTTATTCGTCTGAAAGATTTTGAGTGGATTATTCTGTCACGATCGCGTTGAAATTCTGTCCTAATCATACAAGGAGTCGTAGGATACAATCTACCTTTCGTGTTTGCTGACTTAAAAGCGTACGGAGAAAGATATTTATCTTCAATTTCATATACGACTGCGCGATAATCCATCAGCATTAACCTCTCGGATTTTTGATATTTGCCTGAGCCGCAGCAAGACGAGCAAGAGGCACACGGAAAGGAGAGCAAGATACGTAATTAAGTCCAACGCCGTGGAAGAACTCTACGCTTGAAGGATCTCCGCCGTGTTCTCCGCAAACACCAAGCTTGATGTTGGGACGGGTTGCTCTACCCTTCTCGCTCGCAATCTTAACGAGCGCGCCTACACCGTTAACGTCTACTTTTGCAAAGGGATCTGCTTCATAAATCTTCTTATTGTAATATTCGGGAAGGAATTTTCCTGCATCGTCACGAGAGAAACCGAAAGTCATCTGCGTAAGGTCGTTCGTACCGAAAGAGAAGAATTCCGCTTCCGTAGCAATGCTGTCAGCAGTAACAGCCGCTCTGGGAATTTCTATCATAGTACCAACCATATACTTCAAGTTTGCGCCTGCGCTCTTGATAATTGCATCAGCAGTTTCACAAACGATTGACTTAACGTATTTAAGTTCTTTTACGTCGCCAACGAGCGGTATCATAATTTCAGGTACGATATTCCAACCCTTTTCTTTGTTGACTTCAATTGCCGCTTCAATTACCGCGCGAGTTTGCATTTTTGCAATTTCGGGATATGTTACGGAAAGACGGCAACCACGGTGTCCCATCATGGGGTTCGCTTCGTGAAGTCCTACGATCGTAGACTTGAGTTCTTCAAAAGGAAGGTTCATCGTTTTTGAAAGTTCGAGAATTTCGCAATCTTCGTGAGGAACGAATTCGTGAAGAGGTGGATCAAGGAAACGAACGGTCATAGGTCTGCCTTCAAGGGCGATATACATCTCTTTGAAGTCACCTTTCTGCATAGGAAGAATCTTTGCAAGAGCGCGCTCACGTTCTTCTACCGTTTTTGAAACGATCATCTCACGAATTGCAGGGATTCTCTGAGGATCAAAGAACATATGCTCAGTACGGCAAAGACCAATACCTTCTGCGCCGAAACGTACTGCCTGAGTTGCATCCTTAGGTGTGTCAGCATTAGTGCGAACGGAAAGCGCGCGATATTTATCCGCCCAAGCCATAAGAGTACCAAAGTCACCGGTAAGTTCAGCAGGAACGGTTGCAATCTTCTGAGCGTAAATATTACCCGTCGTACCATCGAGAGAGAGCCAATCTTCAGAAGTATAAGTCTTGCCTGCAAGAATAATCTTCTTGTTCTCTTCGTCAACGATAAGGTCAGGGCAACCGGATACGCAACATACGCCCATACCGCGAGCAACTACGGCTGCGTGGCTGGTCATACCACCACGAGCAGTAAGAATACCTTCGGAAGCGTTCATACCTTCAATATCTTCAGGACTCGTTTCAAGACGAACGAGTATTACTTTTTCGCCTTTCGCTACTCTTTCAACCGCTTCTTCTGCGGTAAACGCAATCTTACCACAAGCGGCGCCGGGTGATGCGGGAAGCGCGCTAGAAACTGCCTTCGCTTCGGCAAGCGCTTTCGTATCAAACTGCGGATGAAGAAGTGTATCAAGCTGTTTGGGATCAATCATGCAAACGGCTTTCTTTTCATCAATCATGCCTTCGTTTACGAGATCTACCGCAATTTTAAGAGCAGCCTGCGCGGTACGCTTACCGTTTCTGGTTTGAAGCATAAAGAGTTTTCCTTCTTCAATAGTAAACTCCATATCCTGCATATCGCAATAATGTTTTTCAAGAATCTGCGTAATATTAACGAACTCTTCATAAATCTTGGGATTCTGTTCTTTAAGTTCGCTGATGTCTTTGGGCGTACGGATACCTGCAACGACGTCTTCACCCTGAGCGTTCATAAGATACTCACCGAAAAGACCTTTTTCGCCCGTTGCGGGATTTCTCGTAAACGCAACGCCCGTTCCTGACGTTTCGCCCTTATTACCGAATACCATGCACTGGATATTTACGGCAGTACCCCAATCATAAGGGATATCGTTCATTCTGCGATATACGTTTGCTCTGGGGTTATCCCAACTACGGAATACCGCCTTAGTCGCTTCAATAAGCTGAACTTTGGGATCCTGAGGGAATTCTGCCCCCTGGCTCTTTACGTAATTGCTCTTAAAGAGTTTTACTATTTCTTTCAGATCGTCGGCAGTAAGATCGGTATCAGATTTATAACCCTTGCTTTCTTTGATATTATCAAGAATACGCTCGTAAACGGTTTTATCCTGCTCCATAACAACATCAGAGAACATCTGAATAAATCTACGATAGGAGTCGTATGCAAAACGGGGATTTCCCGTCTTTTCAGCAAGACCTTCAACCGATTTATCATTAAGCCCTAAGTTGAGAATGGTGTCCATCATACCGGGCATTGATGCTCTTGCTCCGCTTCTTACTGAAACGAGTAAAGGATCAGATTCGTCGCCAAGTTTCTTGCCCATACGTTTTTCAAGTTTGGACAACGCACCGAAAATCTGCTTTTCAATATCTTCATTAATACGGCGACCGTCCGTATAATATTGTGTGCAGGCTTCGGTAGATACCGTAAAACCGGGAGGAACAGGCATACCAAGACCTGTCATCTCCGCAAGGTTGGCTCCTTTACCGCCGAGTAATTCGCGCATTGAGCCGTTAGCTTCGTCAAATGAGAAAACAAACTGTTTCAACCCCTATCTCCTTTTTCGTGTATTTTTGTCATTATATTTAATAGAATTTGTCGCAAGTGGGTTTTAACGACATTAATCATAATATTATAGCATTATTGAGAATTAAAATCAAGGTTTTTAATAAAAAATTATGATTTTTTCGATATTTTGTTTACTTTTCAGAACAATCAGTCAAATGAGCATAAAGACTTAATTTTACACATAAATTTTTGCTCAAAGCGATGAACGACGCTCTTAAACCTTTCTTTATTCATACCTTCCGAAGTGATATAATCCCCTTCCTGGTAACCACCCCGAACGAGCAAATCAAGAACAAACCGAGTTCCAATCTCATAAGCGGAATTATCGCCGTAAATCAAGTCTTTTATTCATTCAAGCAAGGAAATGAACAGCGTGGAGTCAGTACCCCCACTTGCGTTAGCAGAAATTTCGAGCATTACCGCGCCCACCAAAAAAGCGTCAGGATCGTATGCTATATGCATAAGGCTTTCAATTTGCGCGGCAGACTTGACAAGAAAATAATCCCCTTTTTTAATCAAAGTATATTCACAAAAAGCAAAAGGCATCGCTGAAAATTTAAGCTTTGCCTTATCCTTTTTTACTCCACGGGCAGTAGCGCGGATCAATCCGTCAGTAGGCGTTAAGATAGATATTATTTTATCTGCTTCTTTATAATCCGTGCTACCAACGACTATTCCGCTTACGATTTTTTCCAAAACTACAACCTCGTTATACGCTAATATATTTACAGTTCTTAACTTTCGTATCCTAAATCTCTGAGATAATTTCTCTTATTGCGCCAATCTTCCCTTACTTTTACGAAAAGTTTCAAGAACACCCGCTTTCCCGTGCGTCCTTCTATACTTCTTCTTGCCGTTTCTCCTATGCGTTTAATCATCGAACCTTTTTCGCCGATAATAATCAGTTTATGCGATTCCTTTTCACAAACCACGTCCGCTTCTATATAAACGCTCTCTTTCTTCTCATCAAACTTGTTGATTACGATACCTATTCCGTGTGGAATTTCGTCTTGAAGAAGGAGTAATGATTTTTCACGAATTATTTCGCCAACGACAAACCTCAAAGATCTGTCCGTTAAATCACCTTCGGGATAATAAATAATCTCGTCAGTTAATTCACTTGCCAGCATACCTTTAAGGACTTCGACGTTTAGACCGTTAACGCAAGACGTCGGTACTATTTCCTTAATTGCGCCCCTGTCGTCCGCAGATACAGTCAACGGAGAAAGTTTCACAAGGATAGGATATATCCTTTCGTATTTTGCCAAATCAGTTTTATTTACGACTACGTAAGTCGGTATGCGCAGGCGCAGTTTGTTTTCGATAAAATCAAAATCACGCTGGGTGAAACGGCGCGAACCGTCTATCACAATAACGAGTACGTCAACGTCTTTCGCTCCGGAATCAGTTTCTTTGCTCATGTATTTGCCAAGCGCGGTTTTGGGAGTAAGAATCCCCGGCGTATCAACGAATACCATTTGATACTCGTCAGTAGTAAGAATACCACGAACGGCATCGCGAGTCGTCTGTGGTTTAGGCGTTACGATAGATATTTTTTCGCCGATAAGCCTGTTCATAAGACTGCTTTTTCCGACGTTTGGTTGTCCGATTATTCCGATAAATCCGGATTTCATCTGTTCACTCCTATTGAAGATAAAATTTCTTCTTCTTTCTCTCGCATAATTCGTTTGTCGTCTTCTTCCATATGGTCATAACCCAACAAATGAAGTAAGCCGTGCGTTAATAAGTAAGTATACTCTCTTTTTTCGCTATGTCCGTATTCTATTGCCTGCTCACTTGCTATTTTTTTACAAATTACTATTGAGCCAAGAAAAACTCCATTTATGCTTTTATCAAAATCATAAGGATAATTTTCTTTGGAAAAGGCGGTTATCTCGTCAAGCATTGGATAACTAAGCACGTCGGTGGGTTTATCAATACCTCTCGTTCTCGCATTAAGTTCTTGCATTTCAAGCTCGTCAAGATACTCTACTTCCACGAAAGCGTTGCCACTCAGATTCAATAGATTGAAAGTCGCCGTCGCAGATGCTTTCATTTCGTCAGTAACATCGCCGATAAGTTCAATCATTAGTGACCTCCGGGATACTTAACTCTTTGATGAAAAACGCCACCGAAAGCGTCTATAATGGTATTCTTTATTACGTCAATATCCTGAAGAGATAATTCACAATTATCAAATTGACCTTTTTGTATACGCTCGTTTATGATTGAAGTAAGTAACGCGTTAATTTTTTCTCCATCGGGTTTATCCATTGCTCTAATCGCCGCCTCACTACTGTCGCAAATCATGATAATTCCGGCTATTTTTGACGTAGGAGTTGCTCCATGATAACGATATTCGTCAACATCAACGTCGCCGTCCGTCAAGGCTTTTGCTTTATTATAGAATACCGTGATAGGTAAAGTACCCTGATGTTCGATTGCAACTATCGCAATTTCTTCGGGAATACGAGATGCTTTAAGTATTTGATACCCGTCCGTCGTGTGATTACGAATAATCTCCGCGCTGACTTCGGGAAGTAAATCATCGTGCGGATTATAACCCGATTGATTTTCCGCAAAAAAGGACGGATTAGTGAGTTTACCTATATCGTGGTAATAAGCGGCTGCGCGCGCAAGATAAGGATCTTCACCAATTGCCGTAGCGCACATTTCGGCAAAATTGGAAACGGTCAAAGAGTGATTATACGTTCCGGGCGCCTCGATAGCAAGTTTTCTGAGCAATGGTTGTGAGGAATTAGTAAGTTCAATAAGCCTGTTTTCCGTGACTAAATTAAATATGCCTTCAATTATCGGGAACAATATTGGCGATACAATTACTGTAAGCGCGCTCGCAAGCATGGGCATCCAGAAGTTAGTAAGAATTATTTCGCTTTTATCACAAACAAGTAACGTAAGTACGAATATTATCGCCGAGGCCAGCATCTGGAAAAAACCGACTATGAGATAGTTCACACGTCTGGTCTTGTTTTGCAATAGCAAAGGAAGAAATGCGCCGGAGCCAACTCCTACCAAAGAAATGCAACCAAGATACCATAAGTACGCTCCGTCACCACCTCCAAGAAGCATAAGTACTTCCCACTCTGTCATTACGGATTCAAGCAAGAGCACGCACATTATCATCATCGTTTCAAGAAGATTAAATATAAACGCATCGTGCTTTTGCCTTGAAATTTGCAAAATGACCATTGCCGACAATCCGGGAAGCATCAATAAAGGCGAAATTATACTGACAAATAAATGAATAACAAACGTTACCGTAACTACGGTAAGATGCGCGAGGTAAGACTTGACGTTTTTAATCATCTCCGTGCGAGCAACCAATACGAACATGAGTAGTCCGCCCATAAAAATCGCCATCATTACTGAAAGTGTCAGTATACAGGACCAGATACCGCTTGATACGGGTTGTCCTATTATATAAAACTTAATAATGCTCGTAAAAACAACGACTAAAAGGCAAAGTATAGTCGCTCCTATTGCTTTAATCAAATCGTTACGCGTATATTCACGAGTTTTTTGGGTTGGTTTTATCATGATTTTTTACCCTTTCGTACGCTTTTACTATTTTCTGTACAAGTTCGTGTCTGATGACGTCCTTATCAGTCAATTTACATACTGCAACGTCGTCAATACCTTCCAAAATCGACACCGCTTGTTTTAATCCGCTTTTTGCTCCTCCCGGAAGATCAATTTGAGTTAAATCTCCCGTAACGACAATCTTACTTCCGTCACCAAGACGGGTAAGGAACATTTTCATTTGTTCTTCGGTAGTGTTTTGAGCCTCGTCCAAAATAATAAATGAACGATGTAAAGTTCTTCCTCGCATAAAAGCAAGCGGAGCAATTTCTATTATTCCTTTTTCTATAAGATTGGCGTAATTGTCTACGCCAAACATTTCTTCAAGAGCATCATAAAGTGGTCTGAGATATGGATCGACTTTCATTTGTAAGTCACCCGGCAGAAACCCGAGTTTTTCCCCGGCTTCAATTGCAGGCCTTGTAAGAATAATCCTTTCAGTCTCGCCCCGCTTAAACGACGATACGGCAAGCGCAACGGCAAGATAGGTTTTGCCCGTACCGGCAGGACCGATTGCAAACGTAAGCGTATTTTTCTTTATTGCTTTTACGTAGTTGCGTTGAGCAAAAGTTTTGCAAACAATCTTTTTTCCACGCGCGGTCACGGCAACGGTTTCTTTAAGCATATCGAGAATTTCGTCCGAGTTCCCTCCTTGCAACATATCGGCGCAACGCTCAATCATAACCTTATTTACGCTCTGACCTTGTTTTATAAGATCGGAAAGTAAGCGAAGTAATTCTCCGCAACGGCTTACTGCCGATTCTTCTCCTTTTATTACGACACCATTTGAGGTCGGAACTACGCACACGTCATAACGTTTTTCAATTAAGGTCAAATTGCTATCCATAGCGCCCGATAACTTAAAAAAGATTTCACTATTTAAAACTAATTCCTCTTCGGTACTAATCATATATCTCCTATCAATAATTCCGCAGTAAAATATACTTTTGCGAGAGCAACTGCGTTATGCTTCACAACGTCATATTTGTATTCAAACTTTCCCCCAAAAAACGTTTCTAGTTCTCGGCATTTATCCTGCGCGAACGTTTCCAGATCGTCGTTTTTGACAAATACGAGTTCATAATATTTCGTTTCATACACTTTAATTGGCAACGGATATAACGATTTAAGTGTGATGACTTTGTCGAAATACTTATATTTACAATCATCGGAAAGTCCGCCAATTCCGAAAAACTGCACGTCCGTTTGGGTATAACTTTCCCCTGAAAATACAAGCGTATCACAAACGCTGATCGGATATGAGTACGAAAAAGTAACGTTTGCAAAAACTTCACCGTCCGCCTTGGTCTTGCCTATAACGCTTCCGTCCAAAGTGGAATAAATTTCATCGGTTATGAGAACGTCTCCCCTTTTTACAACCTGCCCCACCTTAACGACGGGCGTTCCGCAACGAGCGATAATTTTCGTAACTACACCGTCATAACGCGACAGTAATTTATCCGTTTGCGGTAATGATTCGTTTTTATCCGTTTTTGCAGTAACGCTTATTTCCAACGTATTGCCTTTATACGAGAGCGACGCCGAAGAAAACTCAGAAGAAAGAAGGGCATTTTTTACTGTGGATAAATCAATTTGTGATTTTGGTGTAAATTCAAAAATATTATTATCTGCAAGCGTCTCTTTCGCAACGTATAGTTTGCTTCCGTCTACGCCAATTATTTCAATTTTCCACACGAAAATATTCGATACGAATAATAATACCAATACGATTATTCCCGTAATAAATAGTTGCAATTTATTAAAAAAACGATTAATAATCCAGGATAGACTATCAGTAACCGTATAATTGTAACACATATTCTCTAAAATTGCAACAGCTTTTAGCCTATCTTTTATTCTTACTCCAAAAGTAAAACTCTTATCCTCTTCTTTTACTGCAAACAGCGCAATATTTTCATCCTCAAACTTTTTATATAATTTCTTTCTATTCAAACCTTTTACTGTTATTTTAATCAACGGTTTTGTGAAAAGCATAATATTTCCCCCTTAATTATTATACTTTCTTTTTCTAAAACGTCAATATACAGATTATTTCCTTCCACCGTCAATATTCTTTTACGCGCGGATAATTCAATTTTATTCTGCGATATACTTATCACTTGGGATATACCTTCCACGTATAAAGCCACATCGCCAAACAGTACTGCGCTATGCCCTGTCGTTTCACCCAATAAGCTATTATATTTAATATCGTCAAAAAAACTCATAGAATATTTTATGTTAAAATATTTTACGATAGACTTTTTCACGAATATTTCTTCAAGCAAATGCGTAATATACTCTTATGGAAAACAAGAAAATTTATGAAGAAATTAACGAAACCGATTTTGAATCGGAAAACGATCCCGCAGGATCTTATACCGGAAACGGTTTGATTACAGAAGAGCCCGAACAAGACGCGGACGATCTGTAATAGCAAAAGGCTGTCGCTTCAAGCTGACAGCCTTTTTCGTTACGCTACGCCTTTATTTATCATTTTGGGTTCACCTTTACCAAGCACAAAGTCCTCAGTAATAATGATTTTCTCGACGTCCTTATTTGACGGAGCCGTATACATAAGTTCCATCATTGAATTTTCGATTATAGTACGCAATCCACGCGCTCCCGTATTAAGCGCAATCGCTTTATCCGCTATGGCGTAAACCGCGCCGTCCTCAAATTCAAGATTAATTCCGTCTATTTCAAATAATTTTTTATACTGTTTTACAAGCGCATCTTTGGGCTCTGTCAAAATTGACACGAGCGCGTCACGATTAAGTTCGTCAAGACTTACCGTTACGGGTACTCTACCAACAAACTCGGGGATAAGTCCGAATTTAATAAGGTCTTGCGGTTGTACTTCTTTGAGTACGTCGCCAATAACCACGTCAGCCTTGCTCTTTACGTTACCGCCAAAGCCCATACTGCTCTTATCTTTACGTTGACCGACAATTTTATCCAAGCCCACGAATGCTCCGCCGAAAATGAAAAGAATATTCGTCGTATCAATTTGTAAACACTCTTGCTGAGGATGTTTTCTTCCGCCCTGCGGTGGAACGTTCGCTACCGTACTTTCGATAATTTTCAAAAGCGCCTGCTGAACGCCTTCACCCGAAACGTCACGGGTAATAGAAGTGTTTTCGCTTTTACGTGAAATTTTATCAATTTCGTCGATATAAATAATTCCTATTTCTGCTTTCGGAATATCAAAATCGGCATTCTGAATAAGTTTCAATAAAATATTCTCTACGTCCTCGCCAACGTAACCCGCTTCCGTAAGAGTGGTAGCATCGGCTACTGCGAACGGTACGTTTAATATTTTTGAAAGAGTTTGGGCAAGCAGTGTTTTTCCGCAACCCGTCGGGCCAAGCATAAGGATATTGCTCTTTCTGAGTTCTATATCGTTTTGCTTATCCGAATTTTTCTTTGATTTATTAGCGGAATTATAATTAATACGCTTATAGTGATTGTAGACCGCAACAGACAACGCCTTTTTGGCTTTGTGCTGACCTACGATATATTCGTCAAGAGCAGATTTAATTTCAATAGGTGTAGGGAGATTGGGCAACGTTACTGCTTCTCCCACTGAGATTTCGTCATCAAGAAGGTCGCAACAAAGATCGACGCAGTCGTTGCAGATACATACGCCACTCGGCGCGCTTATAAGTCTGCCAACTTCGTCTTCACTTTTTCCGCAAAATTCACAATGTCGTTGTTCGTTAATAAAATCCAAATTAACCTCTCTTTGTAAATATCTTATCTACAAGACCATATTCCAACGCTTCTTGCGCGCTCATATAATAATCTCTTTCCACGTCTTTTTCGATTTTTTCAAGCGGTTGACCACAGTTTTCAGAAAGAATTCTATTCATTTTTTGCTTGATTTTCATAATATGCTCTGCCTGAATCATGATGTCAGTCGCTTGTCCTTGCGCTCCGCCAAGTGGCTGATGTATCATAATTTCGCTGTTGGGCAAACTTATACGCTTTCCTTTCGCGCCTGCTGAAAGCAAGAAAGCGCCCATAGAAGCCGCCATACCAACGCAAATGGTGGAGACGTCAGGCTTGATAAAATTCATAGTGTCGTATATTCCCATACCCGCAGAAACAGAACCGCCGGGAGAATTTATATACAAAGAGATATCTTTGTCGGGGTCTTTCGCTTCAAGATAAATAAGTTGAGCAATGACGATATTTGCGCTAACGTCATTAACTTCGCCGTTAAGAAAAACGATACGGTCTTCAAGCATTCTTGAATAAAGATCGTACGAGCGTTCACCTCTATTGGTTTGCTCTACCACTACGGGCACTAAATTGTTGTTGATTTGCATCGTTACCTCCGCTATTATTTAACTATTTCCGTATCCCCATATTTTATTCTGCCAAAGATTAAAATATTATCTTTCACGTGTTTGCTTCTGGCTTTTTTGCAGTCGATTTTTTAGTTTTATTGGGTTTTGCAGTTTATTCGGTTGCCTTAGATACGAATTTTGCGTTCTCGATAAGCATATTAAGAAGTTTATTCATAACTATTTCATTTTTGAGATACGAAAGTTCTCTTTCGTCGGGCTTGCGAATTTCCTCTCCCTCTTTGGGCGCAGGCATGCTTTCTGCATATTTTGCTTCTGCTTCTTCATCGGTTGCTACGATATTTTCACGCTTGATAATCTCTTCAAGGCAAAGTCTGGTAAGCGCGCCACGCTTTGCTTCGTCATGACGTTCCTTGCGGAAATCATCAACCGTAGTACCGGTATACTTAAAGTAGTCTTCAAGTTTCATACCTTGATAATACATACGCATTTCCATATCACGAAGCATATCGTCAAGATAGGATTGAATCAATACTTCAGGAATATCTGCAGATGACTTTTCTACGATAGCGTTTATAACGTTATTCTCATTTTCGGTACGAGCGCGACTGGTTGCCTGTTTTACAAGACGCTCTTTAATGCTGTTTTTATAATCGGCAAGAGTATCGAACTCAGAAACGTCCTTCACCCACTCGTCGTTCATTTCAGGGAGAACCTTCTTGGAAACGCTGTTGACTTTGCATGCAAAAACAGCGTCTTTACCTTTGAGATTATCGGCGTGATATTCTTCGGGGAACTTGACGTTAACGTCCTTTTCTTCACCCTTGCTAACGCCTATAAGCTGTTCCTCAAAACCGGGTATAAAGGTATGCGAGCCAAGTACGAGATTGTATTTTTCAGCCGTACCGCCGTCAAATTTAACACCATCAACGCTACCGCTATAATCAAGATTTACGGTATCGCCTTCCTCGGCAGGACCGTCCTTTTCTTCATTACGCGCAGAACGTTCAAGAACGCGTTTAAGCTCTTGCTCTACCTGATCGTCGTTTACTTCGTAAACTGCTTCTTCTACTTCAACGCCTTTATAATCAGCGAGAACGACGTCGGGAGTTACGGGGAATTTAATCGTAAAAGCCAAGGTCTTTCCGTCAAACTTATCTATTGCGACAGAAGGACGGTCAAGAGGCATTATTTCTTCATTTTCTTTAAGGAAGAGTTCATAACTCTCTTGAATAAGAATATCCATAGCATCGTCGGCAAATACGCCTACGCCGTACATACTCTCAATAACGTGTTTGGGCGCGCGTCCCTGACGGAAGCCGGGTACTTTATACTTTCCCTTCGTTTCCTGATACGCCTTAATTACGGCATTGTCCCACTCAGTCGCGGTAGTTTTAAACTTTACGCTGATTTCACTATTCTCTTTACTAAACGTGTACTTCATTTCTGCTCCTTTGGCATTTTTATCAAAACATATTAAAATAACAGGTAATACTTTAACATAATCTAGAAATATTGTCAAATATTTAAGGACATTTTTGACGACACCCGATAAATAAATTCGTTATATCGCAAGTGAAATCGTTTACTTTTTTTCATTTTTATAATAAAATATACGTAGGAGTAACTTATGCCGGCAGATGCAGTAAACTATAAATTTCTTGCGGAAGAATTAAACGCAATCCTATCGGGCGGACGGATAGATAAAATCGTAATGAGCGATAAAACCTCGCTCATGATTTTCGTGCGAGCAAAAGGAGAAACTCGCAATCTGTTAATAACTGCATCAACATCACCCCGATGTTATTTAAGCGAAAAGCGTATTTCTTCAACCGAAACTCCGCTATCCTTTTGCCTGCATCTTCGCCGTCATATCGGAGGCGGTATCATTGAAAGCGTGGAAAGTCAGCCTTTTGAAAGAATACTCGTGTTCAGAATCACGGCGCGCGGTGATCTTGGAGAAGAATATAAGAGAATATTGATAGTGGAAATTATGGGCAAATATTCCAACGTCGTCGTAACGGATGAAAATTTTCGCATTACAGAAGCCTTAAAACACGTACCGCTGGACGAATCGCGCCCCATTATGCCGGGCATAGAATATAAGTTCCCAAACGACGAAAAGCCTTTCCCTACTGATGATAACGCAAATGAAATTTTTAGCTTGCATAAAGATTGCCCCGCCACTCTTGTAAAACATCTCAAAGGTATGGCATCGTCCACCGCGAAAGAAATAATCATGCTTACAAGCAATACTAATTTCGCAAAAAGCGCGCAAGAGTTTCTTTCTCTGCCCATAAATCCCGTAGTATACTATGACAACGAAAAACCTATCGACTTTTCTTTTCGGCCTTATGCAAGCAAAACGGAAGAATATAAAGTTTTTCCTTCCATATCAAAGGCAATGGACGAATATTATTTAACGCTAACAGCAAATTCCAGTACAGACGCCTTATCCGTTTACGTAAAAAGAGTTTTAACTTCATCTCTGGAAAAACAACGCAAGAAATTAGGAGCGTTTATACGTGACTTTGAAAATGCAAAGGACTATGAAAACGAACGTATACTCGGCGAACTGATAACGGCAAATCTATATAAGATAAATCGGGGCGACACTTATCTTATTGCAGATAATTGGTACGACGGAACAGAAATTAAAATTCTGCTTACCGAATCCACGCCACAAGAAGACGCTTCAAAACACTTCAAGCGTTACCAAAAGAAAAAGCGAACTATAAGCAGTCTGGAAACGCAAATTGAACAAACAAACGTCGCTATTGATTACCTTGAAAGCATTGAGACCGCTCTTTCTCTCTGCCAAAACGAAGATGACGTACGAGAAATCGAAAACGAGTTGGAAGAAACAGGATATTTGGTAAAACAGAAGTCCAAACGCAAAGTCGTTGTTAGCGAGCCGAGAAAGTTTGATGTCGACGGATTTGAAGTCTTGATCGGTAAAAGCAACGTACAGAACGACAGAATAACGAAAGAAGCGCGAGGAGATGACTTATGGTTGCATACGCAAGGTTTTCACGGTAGTCATGTCATCGTAAAAACGCGAGGCAAAGAAGTGCCCTACTCCACCATTATTAAAGTAGCAGGACTTACCGCCTTTTTCTCAAAAGCAAGATTATCTGAAAGCGTTCCCGTTGATTATACGAAAGCAAAAAACGTACACAAAAAAAGGGGCGCAGTTCCGGGCAAGGTTGATTATTTTGGCGCAAAAACGGTATACGTAAAACCTACTCCGCCCACCAATAAAGATTAAAGCAAAAAATCTTCTCACATAAAAGTGAGAAGATTTTTACGTATAGAGTTTACGCCATTACTACGATATTATACACAAGACCGAATACGGACAGCCCCAATACGATTATCATAATTACCATATTGATAATGGCGTTACGGAATTCGGGAGATTTTTTGCTTACTACCTTAGTTATTGCAATTATCGCTCGAACCACAGAAAGCCCTGCTCCGATTATAAACAGCGAATAACCTACGATAGAAACCCAAATTGGCGAGACAAATATTCCTACAAGCAGAAATACCGCGCCGACAACGAGAGTTAAGTCGCATACGTGACGTAATGAAAATGACGAAAAATATTTATTATCCATAATTATTTTCTACTACCCGGTTTATACGGAGCGTCTGCTCCCGCTTTGCAGAGAGGACAGTCCGCAGGTTCCCAACTCTTTACTTCCATCGAAAGAAGCGGAACGTAAGGAACGTCAAACTCAACCTTACCGTTTGATCTGTCAACTACGCTTGCGCAAGCTACTACATCTGCGCCAAGTTCTTTACAAAGCGCAATAACTTCTTTTACGCTACCTCCCGTAGTAACGACGTCCTCGACTACAATAACTTTCATCCCTTTTTCAAGCGCGAAACCTCGTCTGAGCGTCATTGCGCCGTTTTCTCTTTCAGCAAAGATGTTCGTTACTCCAAGTTGACGAGCAAGTTCATAACCAAGAATAATTCCGCCGACAGCAGGAGAAACTACCATGTCCGCTTTGTAGTCCTTGACTTTTTCAGCAAGAGCCGCAACTATTTTTTCCGCTTCGTCGGGATGCACGAAAAGTTTTGCGCTCTGCATATACGTATCGGAGTGTCTACCACTCGTAAGGAGGAAATGGCCTTTAAGCACGCCTCCCGTTCTTTCATAAGCATTGAGTACTTCTTTATCAGTCATATTATTTCACCTATTTTTATTTTTAATCCAATAATTTACCGATTATTTCGTTTATATCATTTATTTTACACTTCTGCATTTCTTTTGTCAAGTCGTTTATGATACGATAACAAGCGTACGGATCGGATATGTTTGCAGTTCCCACCTGAACCGCTGTTGCTCCGCAAAGCATAAACTCCAATACGTCACGCGCAGACGTAATACCGCCTAAGCCAATAATGGGAATATTAATTGCTTTATATACTTGTCTTACCATACGAAGAGCAATGGGCTTAACGCACGGTCCGCTCATACCACCCGTTACGTTACCGAGTACAGGTCTGCGAGAATAGAGATCCACAGCCATACCCGTGAGAGTATTTATAAGCGACACGGCATCCGCGCCACCTGCCTCTGCCGCGCGAGCATTATCTGCTATATTTGCAACGTTAGGGGTTAATTTTATTATTAAAGGGTGTTTACAACGTTTTTTTGCGACTTTTGTAACTTCTTCTACCGTTTCGGGCAAAACGCCGAACGCCATACCGCCGTTTTTGACGTTGGGACAACTGATGTTAAGTTCGACCATATCTACGTCGGCATCAGATAATCTTTCACATATTTGTTCGTAATCGTAAAGAGTTGAGCCGGCGGCATTAGCAATAACAACAGCCCCCGTTGAACGCATAAAAGGAATTTCGTTTTTTATAAACGCTTCGACTCCGGGATTTTGCAGTCCAACGCAGTTCAATATTCCGCTTTTCGTTTCGGCTATACGAACACCCGAATTTCCTTCTCTGGGCAAAAGAGTCAAACCCTTTGATGAAATACCACCCAACACGCCAACATCATAAAATTCGTTATATTCCCGTCCGAAACCAAAAGTTCCCGAAGCAGCGATAATTGGATTTTTGAAGTCTACGCCACAAAGATTGACTGCTGTTTTCATTCAAATACCTCCGTAGAACAGAACACAGGACCGTCTTTACATACGCGTTTATTCGATCCTGCCACCTTACACGTGCAAGTAAGACATGCGCCAACACCGCACCCCATTCTCTGTTCAAGAGATAAATAAGTCAATATTTCATAGCGTGCGCCCAAATTTTTTACCGCTTTCATCAAAGGCTCGGGACCACAGCAAAAAATTACGTCCGGCTTATAACCCTTTTTTATATCCTCTTCCAATGCGTTGACGGGATAACCGTGATAACCTGCCGAACCGTCGTCAGTACAAAGCACGACTCTGCCAAACTTTTCAAAATCTTGGGTAAGAATTGAATTTTCTTTTGAAGAGAAACCGTTATAAACAGAAAGATTGCAATCGGATTTTTCTGCAACGGCATAAAGAGGAACTACGCCCAAGCCCCCGCCAACGAGAGCAATGTTATTGGCTTTCAAATTCGGAAAACCGTTGCCAAGCGGAAGAAGGACTTTCATTTTATCACCTTTTTCCAGGCGCGTTAAGGATTGAGTACCTTCTCCTTTCACTTGATAAACAAAAGATATTACGTTATTCTTCGCTGAACATATGCCAAGTGGGCGACGTAAGATGCAGTCTTCTCTTGGAATTTCAAGCATTGCGAACTGCCCCGGAATTATATGAGGAAGAGGCTTCGAAATAATAATATCCAGACGGTATACGCCGGGAGCAATTTCCTTGTTCGTTAAAACTTCGCCAAAATAATCGTTCATTATTTTATCAGCGCCCCCATTAAATCTTCACGCATATCCACGGAAGCGTTATAGGCTGCCGTTGCGTAGTCCATACCCTTATACTTATCCTGTTTATAAGCGCAAATAATACCACGGCTGGAATTAACTATTCCGCCACCGCCGTTTGCATCAAAGCCTGCAACTGCGCCTTTTGCCCCACCGCCCTGAGCGCCGTAACCGGGTACGAGGAAGAAAGTATGAGGCATTAATAAACGAAGTTGTCTTGCTTGTTCAGGATAAGTTGCGCCTACGACTGCGCCGACGTTGGAATATCCGTATTCTCCTATGCAGTCTGCTCCCCAATTGCTGACGAGCTTTGCCATTTGTTCATAAACGACAAGTCCGTTGTCAAGTCTGAGGTCTTGTAATTCTCCGCCCGAAGGATTGGAAGTCTTTACGAGCGCAAAAATTCCCTTATCGTCTTTTCCAAGGAAAGGTTTAATTCCGTCCGAGCCGAGATAACCGTTTACGGTAAGAAAATCACTGTCGAAATCACCTTGTGAAAAAGCCTGCGCATACTGTTTTGCCGTTGCGCCGATATCGTTTCTCTTCGCATCCGCAATAACGAGCAAACCCGAATTTTTTGCAAATTTCAACGTTTCGGAAAATACCGTCATGCCAAGAAGCCCGCAAGCTTCGTAATAAGCAATCTGTACCTTCACGGCAGGTACTATTCTCTTAATTTTGTCAATAATACGCGCGTTAAATTCAATCGTGCTTTCAGCAAGCGCTCTGGGATCGTCCTTAACTTTTTCATAATTGGGTAAATATTCAGGCGCAGTATCAATACCGATTACGCTCGGATTACCCGTTTCTTTGATTTTTTTGATGAGCTCGTCAATAATCATTTCTATATCCTTTATTATTTATTCTCTATAATTTAATATTTAATTTCGCCACCAACGATGGTATTTATCACTTTACCGCTGAGTTCCCAGCCGTCAAAAACTGTGTTTTTACCCTTACTTGCGAGTTCACTCGCCTTTACCGTCCATTTTTCATCAGGGTCAAATATGACGAGGTCAGCAATGGTGCCGGGTTTAATATGCACTACAGGGAAACCAAGCAGTTCGGAAGGTTTATGGCTCATTATGCGCACGAGATCGGTCATAGTGATTTCTCCCGTTTCAACCAAGTAAGTAAAGGTTACTGATAACGCAGTTTCAAAGCCAACCGAGCCAAAGGGCGCAAGATCAAATTCTCGGTTCTTTTCCCCCTTCGTATGTGGCGCGTGATCGGTTGCGATAACGTCTATCGTACCGTCTTTTATTCCATCAATTATCGCTTCAACGTCGGACATTTCCCGAAGTGGCGGATTAATTTTAGCGTTGGTGTTATAAGAAAGTATTTCCTCATCCGTTGCGCTAAAATAATGAGGACACGTTTCGCAAGTGATTTTTACTCCGCGCGACTTTGCTTCGCGTATAAGCTGTACGCTTCCTGCCGTAGATACGTGACAGATGTGTACGCTAGCGTCAAGCGACTCGGCAAGGACTATATCTCTGGCAATACCGATTTCTTCCGCCGATCTGTTTATTCCACGAAGTCCTGCAATCGTAGCGTTAACGCCTTCATTAACTACACCGTCACCGCTGATATTTGCGTCCTCGGTATGATCGAGAATAAGTATTCCCACCGTTTTTGCATATTCCATAGCATTACGCATAACGCTACTGTTCATAACGGGATGACCGTCGTCGCTGATTGCAACTATCCCTGCATCTTTCATTTTTCCGATTTCTGCAAGTTCTTCGCCTTTCTGTCCCTTGGTAATACAACCGATAGGATATACTCTGGCATAACCTGCTTCACGACCGCGCATTGCAACGTATCGTGCTATTGCAGGACTATCAATAACGGGATTGGTATTGGGCATACAGGCAATCGTGGTATATCCACCGCAAACAGCCGAATAACTGCCTGTCGCAATCGTTTCTTTATTTTCAAAACCGGGTTCACGCAGGTGACAATGCATATCTACAAGTCCGGGAAAAACGTATTTACCATCGGCATTTATCGTTTTATCGGCGTAAACGTCAAGATTTTGACCTACTTTCATTATTCTGCCGTGCTCTATATATACGTCCGCGTAGTATTCTCTATCGTCAATTATTCTTCCGTTCTTTATCAATATACTCATTTATCTGCCTCCTGCAAGTATATCCATTACCGCCATACGTACTGCAACGCCGTTCGTTACCTGTTCTTCTATTACGCTGTTTGCGCCGTCAGTAACGTCACTACCAATTTCTATTCCGCGGTTTACGGGACCGGGGTGCATTACTAACGCATCAGGACAACAATTTGCAATTTTTTCCGAAGTCACAGCAAACAGTTCTGCGTATTCAGATTTTGAGGGGAACAGACCGCTTTTTTGTCTTTCAAGTTGTAAGCGAAGTCCCATTACTACGTTTGCGCCGATAATCGCTTCTTCAATGTCTGTATATACTTCGCAACCAAGTTCATTTATACCCTTCGGCAAAAGTGTTTGCGGACCGACTACGGAAACTTCTGCGCCCAGTTTGATTAATCCCCAAAAATTACTTCTCGCCACTCTCGAATGCTTTATGTCACCCACCAAAGTAACTTTCAGACCTTTTATAGTTCCAAATTTTTCACGCATAGTAAATATATCTAAAAGCGCCTGAGTGGGATGTTCGTTCATACCGTCGCCCGCGTTTATAACGCTCGCTTTAACGTTTTTCGCAAGAAGTTCGGGCGCGCCTGCCATTGAGTGTCTGATCACTATTACGTCAGTAAGCAACGCATCAAGAGTTTTTCCCGTATCAACGAGCGATTCGCCTTTTTTTACCGACGAAGTTGCGACGTTAACGGTCAGCGTTTTTGCTCCAAGCATTTGCGAAGCAAGTAAAAATGAGTTTTGCGTTCTCGTACTATTTTCATAAAAAAGCGTAGTAACGCATTTGTCGGAAAGATTGTCTATCGCATTTTTTGATAAAAGTACGTCTTTCATTTCCGCAGTATGATCAAGAATATATTCAATTTCTTCGACGGTAAGATCTTTTAGTCCGAGAAGGTCTTTTTTTCGCAACATATTATTTTTCCTTTTTTCTAAGCGTTGAAAGTATTTTTTCAAAATAATCGGGTAGAGGCGCAGTAAAGGTCATCTCTTCACTCGACGTGGGATGTTTAATTGTCAATTCGTAAGCATGCAGAAGTTGTCCTCTGGTGCCGTATTTACTTCCGCTTCCGTATTCTTCATCCCCTAC
>JAFXKH010000052.1 GCA_017531795.1 Clostridia bacterium | reverse complement strand
TGATAATCGTCAAATAACTTTCCACCAAATTCAAGGTAAAGTTTGTCGCCAAACGCGTCTATGCGTTCTTGTATTTTTTCCGATTGCAAAGAAAGGTATTTATCGTTATCGAATCCTCTTTTTATCATGAGTAACTCCGCTTAATTAATCATCATTTTCAACATTATCTATTTTAGCAAAATTTTCTCTAACAGTCAAACAAAGCAACCGCCTTTTTTAAGGAATTAAAAATCCGCGAGTAGTCCAAAATCCCTTTTCTTGCCCTTTTATATTCTACCGCCACACTTGACTTTATAACGAGCGTATGATAAAATCATACCTGTCGGCAGAATTTTTTACTGCGACGTAATGTCAGGGGCTAATTTACAAAGCGCGTAAAGAGGGGGAAAAGTATGAATTACGTAAGGTTGAATAACGGAAAAAATATTCCCGTTTTCGGTTATGGGGTATATTGCATACCCAAAGACGAGTGCGAAAAATGCGTACTCGAAGCGCTTAAAGTGGGCTACCGTCATATTGACGCCGCGCAGATTTATCAGAACGAAGAAGAAGTCGGAAACGCTATTTCCAAATGCGGAATACCCCGCGAAGAACTCTTTATAACGAGTAAAATCTGGGTGTGTAACTACGGTTATAAAAAAGCCAAGGAAAGTATCGACCGTTCGCTTAAAAGGCTCAAAACCGATTATATCGACCTTATGCTTATACACCGTCCATACGCAAACTACAAAGGCGCGTGGAAAGCGCTCGAAGAAGGGGTAAAAGAAGGCAAGATTCGGTCTATTGGACTGAGCAACTTCAACGTCAAAGAAACGGAAAGTATCCTTGCTATGGCAACGATTAAGCCCGTGGTCAATCAAATTGAGTGCCACCCTTACGGTCAGCAAAAGGAAATGCGCGCTTATCTCAAAGAAAAGGATATTGCGGTAGAAGCGTGGTTCCCTATCGGTCACGGCGATAAGCAACTTCTTACCGATCCCGTCCTGAGCGAAATAGCCCAAAAGTACGGCAAAACGGTAGCGCAGGTTATTCTTCGGTGGCACGTACAAGTGGAGAATATCACCTTTCCCAAGTCAGTCAAGCCCGAACGAATAAAGGAAAACTTCGATATTTTTGACTTTGAACTCAGTCAGGACGATATGGCAAAGATCGAGGCTCTCGACAAAGGCAAATACTGCCCCACTCCGCCCAAGTGGTTGGATACGATAATAAGCAAATTCAAACGCGCGTAAACGCAAGCAAGAATAAAAGAATATACACTTTTATTCTTGCTTTTTGTTTTATATAACACAAATAAAAACCGTCGCCATAAAAGAGACGAAAAAGCGTTTACCTTTTTCAGATAAACGCTTTTTGTGTTAAATTTTTCCGTCGTAAACGTCTTTCAATCTGTGCGGATAGTTAGTCATAATCCCATCTGCGCCGATTTCTACAAGTTTTTTCATAGTTTCAACGTCGTCAATCGTCCAATAATGCACGGCAATATTGTGACTGTGCGCGGCGTCTATCAAGCTCTTAGTCGCAAGGTTGAAACCGAGTTGCTCGGTAGGAAGTTGAAGCACGCTTATGCCGTCCCAGAAAAACAAATCCACTTCAAGCATTTGCATAATAAAGAATTTCGTCGCCCCACCCGTTCCCGGCGAATACATAAAGGCAGGGTTCGCGCCTTCGCTCTTTTGGTAGGTCATAAATTCGTTATAGATCTCGTCGTGGAAGCTGGCGAGTACCATTCTATCCCACGCGTTGTATTTTTCAAGCAGTCTGAGAGTTTCGGCAAACGCCTTTTTTCCGTTCTCTCCCGATTGCTTTATTTCTACGTTAATGCGGTTGTTCGGGAAAGCCACCATCAATTCTTCGAGTTTAGTCGCAAGGAAAACTGTATTGTCACGAGGCTTAACACCTTCGGGATAGGTCACGTCAAGAGGGGTAACTTCTTTGCCCTTTAACGCTTCGTAATCGGACTTGAACTTTATGCGCGCAGAACCTTCGACGATTTTTACTTCCTCACCGTCTTCATAAGTTTTGTTGGTATAGCCAAAGTCCACTTTTTGCGCCATAAGATCAGAGTAGTTCCAATCGGCAATCGCTCCCGTTACGTTGGTCTTTCTGTCCAGCGTAATATCGTGCGAAAGAATTACTACTCCGTCCTTAGTAATGCTTACGTCAATTTCGAGCATTACGTTTTTGTCTACCGAGTAGGCGTTATAGCACGCTTCGAGAGTATTGTCGGGGAACTCCATATGTCCGCCACCGTGGGCAATAAACAGCGGTGTATCGCCCGTTTTACGCATGGGATTGTTGCCGGCGTAATTTTGCGGACGTGGCAACACGCCAATGATTATATACGCCGTAAGTATCGTAATAAGTACGATTAAGAATATCACGAGTTTGTTTGAACGCTTCTTCATACCTTCTCCTTGTCGCTTGAATTGATAGTTATAATATACCACTTTTGATAGTAAACTGCAAGCAAATGAAGCCTTGTGCCCAAACACGCAAAAAATAACCCGTCGTTATAACGCGTTCTCGTTATAATGACGGGCTTTGTCAATATTGTCCGAAAGAATTATGCTTCGGAGAATTGGTCCTTGCCTGCTCCGCAAAGAGGGCAAGCAAAATCATCGGGCAGAGCGTCAAAAGTCGTGCCGGGCGCAATGCCGTTTTCGGGATCGCCTGCTTCTTCATCATACTCCCATCCGCAAAGATCACATACGTATTTGCTCATATACCGCTACCTCCTTATAATGTCTTACTTTATTATATCACAATAAAAGAAGCATTACAATTAAATACGCAAAATTTTTCAGATTTCTCTTACGATTTTTCGATAACTTTCGCATATAAGTAAATCACAAGGCGTAATAAACGGAATTATAAAGCCGAATACTCTTGACTTTTTTTCGCCATAAGAGTATACTTCATATACGCGCACCCGTAGTCTAATTGGATAAAATAATGCCCTCCGACGGCATCGTTCCGGGTTCGAGTCCCGGCGGATGCACCAAGTGTATGCGACTATAAGTGTTTCGCTTTTAGTCGCATATTTTTTATAACAAATTTATTAAATGAGAAACAGATACTGACACACGCTACGTCAAAATAACGTACAACTTTTATGAAGTACATAAGGAAGATATGGAAAAATTAAACAAAAAATTATTATGGCTTTCATTTTCGCTCTACTTGTTTCTGCTGGTATGGGTAATAATTTTGAAATGTAACCGTGAAGTGGTTATTTCCGACTGCGTACACCTTTTTTACGGAAAGTCAATACTAGAAAGGCTGGAAATGTCGCTTCCGTCTGAGTTTTCATTAATCTCATTAATTAATGGGCATCAAGGATTTCTGAATATTCTTATATTCGTACCGCTGGGGATATACCTGCCCTTGCTTTTCCCCAAATGCAATCTCCTTATCGGTACGCTGATTGGTTTTTCTCTCTCCGTACTTTTTGAAACGACGCAACTATTGACCGCTTTTGGACATTGGCAATATTACGATTTTATCACGAACACGCTGGGGTACGTTTGGGGGCATTTGGGGTATTTCCTGCTTCGTAGGTTGTCGGACAAGGTACTGAACGTGATGAACTTAATCGTTCTTGCCATATGCGTGGGACTGACGGGATACGCGCTCGTCA
>JAFXKH010000051.1 GCA_017531795.1 Clostridia bacterium | reverse complement strand
TTGTCCTGATCGGCGCAAAGGATATTTACGACGTGACCTTTTGCGCGCATACTGCGAGCCAGATTCATCGTCGTAACCGTCGTTCCGTTGTTTTCCTCCCCGAGGACGTCGCACACCAAAGTAATGTTCAAAAGATCGTCTCCTATTTGTAATTCTTACCACTAAATTATATTATTGTATACTTTTATTTACAAGAGAATTGCAAAAAAATAATTCTTCGCAGAGTAGAATTTGCCGATTTTTGTCACCCTGCGAGAGAATTTTTTATATTTCAATCTTATCTTGCTTGTTTTTTATAATAGTATATCAAATTGCTTCCGAAATGTAAACGCTTATTTGCTGATACTACCAAAAATTAATGAACTTTTAATGAACCGAAAAATTATTTCTCACATAGTACTATGAGCCTTTCGACAAATTGCGTGAATAATATTGCTATGAGCCTTTCGACAAATTACGATAATAATATTGCTATGAAGGTTTCGACAAAAAAACAAAAGCGTTGCCGTGGGAACGAAACGTGAATTTTACTAGTCCACGAGAGAAATCAATTCGGCAAGTTCATTTACGCCCAAGTCAAAAGCAACCTTTTCTTCCTGACTTAAATAAAGTGGCAAAGTATCTTCTATTCCCCTTCTCCCGACGATTGAAGGCAAGCCGAGAGCAACTCCGTATTCTTCGCTGACTGAGGATACGGGAAGAACGGATTTTTCGTCACGCACGATTGCGCGACATATACGCGTTACTGCCGTCGCTATGCCGTAATATGTGGCGCGCTTTTTTGCGATTATTTCATACGCCGAGTTTTTTACACGCTCGGCAATCTCACGCAAAGCGAAAGAGCAGTTTTTGCCTATAATCGAAGCGCAAAACTCCTGAATAGGAACGCCCGCCACCGAAGCCGTACTCCAAACGGCAACCTCGCTGTCACCGTGTTCGCCCACGATAAAGGCGTGTATACTCTTGGCGTCAACCGAAAGAAACTCGGACAGTTCGTGCCGGAGTCGAGCCGTATCAAGTACCGTGCCCGAACCTATCACAGAACGCGCGGAAAAACCGTACTTTTTGACTGCAACGTAGGTCAGTACGTCCACGGGGTTGGAGACTATAAGAAGAAGTCCGTTATAATCGCGCGCTGACAATTCGCTTAAAACGTCGCCAAGTATTTTTACGTTACGGGCGGTCAGGTCGCGACGAGTTTCGCCCTCTTTCTGGTTCGCGCCTGCCGTTATTATGACGAGCGAACATTCTGCCATATCATCGTAACCGCCTGCGTATATCTTCATAGAACTGCCGTATGGAAGCCCGTGAGCAATGTCTAACGCTTCGCCTTCCGCCCGTTCTACGTCTGCATCAAGAAGAACCATTTCGTTATACAGACCGCTTTGCATAAGCGAGAACGCCGTGGACGCGCCTACCATTCCACAGCCTATAATTCCTACTTTATCACTGTTTATTTGGATTTTCATAAGACAAGTATGCGTAGGCTTCGCGTTTATTACGCATAATTTTTCGGTCTTTGAAAAATAATACGCGTGGAGGACTTTTATGGAACTTATTAAAAGTGAAACGTACAACAACCTTGCAAAAGCGTTTGCAGGTGAAACTATGGCGCGGACGAGATACGAGTTTATCGAATACGGCGCGCGTAAAGAGGGATATAAAACTCTTGCTGAAATTATTGATACGGTGGCTTATCAGGAATTTAATCACGCGCGTATGTTGTATACCTTTCTGCAAAAAGCAAAGGAAGGTAAAATCGATAACGTGGACATTTGTTCAGGCTATCCGTTCAAGCAAAAGTGGGATTTGACGGATAATCTGCTTTTCGCTTCTGAGGACGAGGCGAGCGAGGCAAACGATATTTATCCAAAGTTCGCGCAAATTGCCGAAGCCGAAGGGTTTAATGAAATCGGACTGTTATTCAAACAACTCGCAGGTGTGGAAGAAAGCCACCGCGCGCTGTTTATGCAACTTCACGAACATTTGAAAAACGGTACTCTGTACGAAAGAAATTGCGACGTCGTTTGGAAATGCGCCGATTGCGGTTATGAGGCGAAGAGCCACGCCCCGTGGGAAATTTGTCCGCTTTGTAAGGCGAAGAAAGGAGCAGTCCTTATTGACCTTTGCACTTGCTGACGGTAAAATAAAAAACGCTTCTGACGAAGCGTTTTTTATATTTTTTATTGATTATCCGACGATTGCTCCACTGTCGATATCGCTTTCGGGGGAAAGCAGTACGACCTTATCGCCTATCTCGGCGCAAAGGAGCATGCCCTGACTGACTTCTCCGCACATCTTGCGGGGAGGAAGGTTGGCTACGAGTATGACTTTTTTGCCTACCATTTCTTCGGGCGTGTAATATTTCGCAATGCCCGAGCATACGGTACGAATTTCATCTC
>JAFXKH010000050.1 GCA_017531795.1 Clostridia bacterium | reverse complement strand
TGTAATTAAGCGAGAAGGTCTTTTATGCAAACGGACGCCATAATCAGTCCTGCCGTGGAGGGTACGAAAGAGATACTTGCCGGAGTTCGGCTCGTGGTGACGGGCTGTTCTTCGGAATAGACTACTTTCAAGGAGGGTATTCCCCGTTCTTTACACTCTTTACGCATTACTCTTGCAAGGGGACAAACTTTGGTCTGATAAATATCCGCCACCTTAAAAGCGGTGGGATCGAGTTTATTCCCTGCGCCCATACAACTTATCACGGGTACGCCACTTGCGTTTGCGCGAGTGATTATTTCCAGTTTTGACGACACGGTATCAATGCAGTCAAGAACGTAATCGTAGGCTGAAAAGTCAAGAACGCTTTCCGCCGTGAAAAATTCGTTTATTGCCGTTATGGTGAGAGTATCGTCAATTTTCAGAAGTTCGGCTTTGACCGTTTCGGCCTTTGGTTTTCCCACGCTATCCATTGTTGCGAAGCGTTGACGGTTTAAGTTGCTCGTGGAGAAAACGTCGCCGTCAATAATATCCAGCGCGCCCACGCCTGCCCTTGCAAGCGCTTCGGTGGCGTGTCCGCCTACTCCGCCCAAGCCGAAAACCGCCACCCGACTGTTTTTCAGTTTGAGCAGACCGCCCACGCCTATCAAACTTATTTCGCGAGAGAATCTTTCCATACGCCACCTATTATAAATTTTTCAGTTCTTCCACTACGCGCAAAAAGGTCTTTGCGCCCTGCTCTCTCAGGAATTCTTCTTTGCGGAATCCCCAAGTAACGGACACGGCTTCTATCCCTGCGCGCTTTGCCATTTCAAGGTCGGCTTCTCCATCGCCTACCATTATACAGTCTGACTTATCGCTTCGGAGCGTTTTTATTGCAAGGTTAAGCATATCGGGAGCGGGCTTTTTGGGCAGAGTGTCCGTCACTCCAAAAAATTCGGTAACGTAAGGGGTGAAAAATTTTCCGCACAGAATCTTTACCGCTTCGTCGCCCTTATTGGAAACAATCGCCATTTTTCTGCCCTTTTGCCACAACGTTTTCAAACAATCGACAACGCCTGCGTAAGGCTTGGTATTATCTTCAAGGTGAGCGGAATAATACTCGGTAAAGTACGGATAACTTTCGTCCGCTTTCTTTTCGTCGCCGTCGCACGCCCTTTGCATAAGCACCTTATAGCCGTCTCCAAGATAGGAGGCTACTTCGCTCGATTGTTTTGCGGGCAGACCTACTCTGCCGAGCGCGTAGTTTACCGCCATAGTCAAGTCGGTCAGCGTGTCAAGAAGTGTGCCGTCAAGGTCAAAAAGTATAGTATTTTTCATAAACTTTCCTCTTCTTTATTCAGTATTTTCTTTAAGAACGCGCCCGTGTGCGATATTTCGCTTCGGGCTATTATTTCGGGAGTTCCGCTTGCGATTATCCTACCGCCCTTGTCACCGCCCTCAGGTCCGACGTCGATTATCCAATCCGCCGTTTTGATTACGTCCAGATTATGCTCGATAACCACTACGGTATTGCCTGAACCGACCAAACGTCCGAGTATGCTGATGAGTTTTTCTACGTCTGCTGAGTGCAAGCCCGTAGTCGGTTCGTCAAGTACGTACAGCGTTCTGTTCGTCGGGCGTTTGGAAAGTTCGGTAGCGAGTTTTACTCTCTGCGCTTCGCCACCCGACAGCGTTGTCGCGGACTGGCCGAGTTTGATATATCCCAAACCAACGTCGTACAACGTTTTAATCTTGGAATATATGCTCTGTTGGTTTTCAAAAAATCCGCACGCTTCTTCTACCGTCATTTCGAGTACGTCGTAAATATTCTTGCCTTTATATTTGACTTGGAGCGTTTCTCTGTTGTATCGCTTGCCTTCACACACTTCGCAAGGCACGTATACGTCGGAAAGGAAGTGCATTTCGATTTTGCGTATGCCGTCGCCTTCGCACGCTTCGCATCGACCGCCTTTGACGTTAAAGGAAAATCTGCCTGCTCCATAACCTCGCTCCATAGCGTCGGGAGTTTTGGCGAACAGTTCGCGGATATGCGTGAACGCGCCCGTATATGTCGCCGGATTAGAGCGGGGTGTTCTGCCTATCGGGGATTGGTCTATACAGATTACTTTGTCAATGTATTCCTTGCCGTCTATTCTGTCGTATTCACCTTCGACGAGTCTGGAACCGTTCGCATAGTTGCTGATAGCGGGATATAATATCTGATTGACTATCGAACTCTTTCCGCTTCCAGATACGCCCGTGACCGCAGTCAGTACGCCAAGGGGTATTTCTACGTCGATATTTTTCAGGTTGTTCTGTCTTGCGCCACGGATAATAATGGACTTATCCCAATCGCGACGGATATCGGGGACTGCTATGCTCCGTCTACCCGAAAGGAAATCACCCGTAACCGAATTTTTGCATAACGCTACTTCGTCAGGAGTGCCTATCGCCACCACTTCACCGCCGTGTACGCCTGCTCCCGGTCCTATATCCACGATATAGTCTGCTTCCCGCATCGTTTCTTCGTCGTGTTCTACGACCACGAGAGTATTACCGAGGTCACGGAGTTTTTTCAGCGTGTTTATCAGACGGACGTTATCGCGTTGGTGTAGTCCTATGCTCGGTTCGTCCAGAATATAAACTACGCCCGTCAGTCCGCTTCCTATCTGTGTAGCAAGGCGTATTCTCTGCGCTTCACCGCCCGACAGCGTGTTCGCGCCACGGCTGAGCGTGAGATATTCCAATCCGACGTTGACGAGAAAACGCAGGCGCGCTTTTATTTCTTTGAGTATGGGCGTGGCTATTATGGTCTGTGACACGCCGAGAGTAACGCCCGACAGAAATTCAAGTAAGTCGGTAACCTGCATTACGCAGAGTTCGTGAATATTCTTTCCGCCGATTTTTACGGATAACGCTTCGGGGCGAAGGCGTCTTCCACCGCATACCGAACAAGGCATTTCACGGATATATTTTTCTATTTCCCGCTTTGCCGATTCGCTTCCGCTCGTACGGTATCTGCGTTCTAAGTTGGTTATTACGCCTTCATACTTACGCTTCCACGAGTACGAGAAATTGTCCGAGCCAACGGTAATTTTTACTTCGGAATCGTCGCCGTAAAGAAGTATGTTCCGTATCTTTTCGGGCAAGTCACGAAAAGGCGTGTCAAGTGAAAAACCGTATTTTTCGCTGAGCGCGGTAAACATCTGCAAAGTCGTTTTTGCAGAGTCAAAGTTCCAACCCGTTACCGTTATTGCGCCCTCGCGGAGAGATTTACTGCCGTCGCCGTAAAGGAGTTTGGGATCAATGACTTGTTTTATTCCCAATCCGCTACACTCCGGACACGCTCCGAAAGGCGAGTTAAACGAAAAGAGTTTGGGCTCGATTTCGGGCAGAGATACTCCGCAGTCGGCGCAAGCGTATTTTGTATTGAAAAGCGTTTCTTCACCGTTATTGTCTATAATTACGATACCATCGGCAAGGCGGAGAGCCGTTTCCACCGAGTCGGTAAGGCGTTTTTCTACGCCATCTTTGAGCACAAGACGGTCCACGCTTACGCTTATATTGTGCTTGACTTGTTTGTCAAGGATTATTTCTTCTTCGCCGAGCATACGCATTTCGCCGTCAATTTTCACTCGCGCGTAACCTTGCTTGGCAAGATTTGCGAGTTCTTTCTTGTACTCGCCTTTTTTGCCACGCGCTATCGGCGCTAAGATGGTCAAACGCGCGCCCTCTCCGTAAAGAAGAACGGTATCAATGATCTGATCAATCGTCTGTTGCGTAACGGGTTTTCCGCATTTCGGGCAGTACGGCGAACCTGCTTTGGCAAACAACAGTCGCAAATAATCGTAAATTTCGGTTACCGTGCCCACCGTTGAGCGTGGGTTGTGCGAAGTGGTCTTCTGGTCAATGGATATAGCAGGAGAAAGCCCGTCAATGGATTCCACGTCCGGTTTATTCGCCTGACCTAAGAACATCCTCGCGTACGAGGAAAGGCTTTCGACGTATCTGCGTTTGCCCTCGGCGTATATCGTGTCAAAGGCAAGCGAACTCTTACCGCTTCCCGAAAGCCCCGTAAAAACGGTCAAGGAATCGTGCGGTACGTCCACGTCGATATTTTTTAAGTTGTTTTCACGCGCTCCGCGTATTCTGATGTATTTTTTCATAGTGGTACTTTTATATTGTGTCCAGATTCTGGGTTAAATAATAGACCGCGTTATTTTTCTGTCCACGCGCAGTAAAGCATTTATTATTATACCATTATTATTTGCGTTCCGCAAGAAAATGCAAACCACTTCCGCAATATTTTTCTAAGGAGTTACGCAGGGGAATTATGGATTACTTGACATACGGGTGGAAAAGGATTATAATTTTTTTATGAGTAACGAGAAAAAACCTATTATTACGAAAGAACAGGCGGAGGAAATTAAGAAAACTTACCCTACGCCCTTTCATATTTACGACGAGAAAGGCATTGAGGATAATGCCAGAGAAATGATTGAAGCGTTTTCTTGGTGCAAAGGCTTTAAAGAGCATTTTGCAGTCAAGGCAACGCCCAATCCTGCTATTATGAAGATTTTACATAAACTCGGTTGCGGTATGGACTGCTCCTCGCTTGCCGAACTTATGATGTGCGAAAAATGCGGTATTCTCGGTGACGATATTATGTTTACTGCAAACGAAACGCCTGCCGAAGAATACGAGTACGCTCTTAAACTCGGCGCTTGCATTACGCTGGACGATCTCACGCACGTGGACTTCCTTGCCGACGTGGCGAAAAAAGGCGGTTACGCTATGCCCGAAGTCGTGTCAATGCGATACAACAACGGCGTGGACTTTGCAATAAACAACTGCATTATGGGCAGTCCGCAGGATGCCAAATACGGTATGACGAGAAGTCAACTCACGCAGGCCATAAAGAAACTGCAAGGCTACGGCGTAAAGAAATTCGGTCTGCACGCTTTCCTTGCTTCAAATAATCTCGGCAACGATTATTATCCTACGCTTGCCGGAATACTCTTTGACACAGCGCGCGAACTGACCGAAGAAACGGGCGCGGATTGGGCGTTCGTCAATCTTTCGGGTGGCGTTGGTATCCCCTATCGCCCTGATGAGGACAAGCCCGACATAAAAATCATTGCGAGCAAAGTCAAGAGCGAATACGACAGAGTGTTTACGGGAGAAATGAAACCGTCTATCCGTACCGAACTCGGACGGTATATGCTCGCTCCGTACGGCAATCTTATTACGACGGTTTTACACTTCAAGCATATTTATAAGGAATACGTCGGCGTGGACGCTTGCGCGGCAAACCTTATGCGCCCTGCTATGTACGGCTCTTATCATCATATTACCGCGCTTGGCAAGGAACAAGAACCTTGCGTAAACAAGTACGACGTGGTAGGCGGTCTGTGTGAAAACAACGACAAGTTCGCTATCGATCGTATGCTCCCTGCTCTTGAAAAAGGGGACGTGCTTGCTATTCACGATACGGGCGCGCACGGTTTTGCGATGGGATATAATTATAACGGACGACTCCGCTCCGCCGAACTTTTGCTTCAAAAAGACGGAAGCATAAAACTGATCCGTCGCGCCGAAACGGTGGACGATTATTTCGCTACGATGATTTTTGAATAAGAGTGATTTTTTAGTAAAGAAAAATGCGCTTCTCCATCAAAGAGAAACGCATTTTTTGTTTTATGTAATTTACTTGAATAAGAGCATTGCTCCCGTAACTGCTGAGCCTATACCCGTAAAAAATACGCCTACCGCTACGCTGAAACCTGCTCGCGCTAAATCACCAAAATCAAGTCCGCCACCGTAATTGCCCGCGTATATGAAGGAAAATACTATTGCCAATACGCCAAGCGCAATAATGAGCGCAGACAAAATAAGTTTAACTAATCCACCTATTTTTGCAATACCAAGCGACTTTATGATAAGCGCGACTATTCCGATTATTGAGAACGCGGCCGCTACGATACCGAAAATCTGTATCATTACGAAAGGAAAATCCGTTTTAACCGCGCCGAGGTCGGAGAAAAGTCCGTACCATTGCGTAATCCCTCCGCCCAAAACGTTTGAACTTGCAGACGATGCAAACCAAGGGAGAAAGAGCCCTACTACCGCAAAAAGCACACCAAGTATGCCTATCGCTATCATACCAATCGTCTTAGTATCCAGTTTTGCCTTCTTTTTTGCCATATAGCCTCCTCTTTTTATTTATTTTTTCGGCTTAGCCGAATTTAACTTTTCTTGACATAGCCTTATAACCCTTTATCATAAACACTCTGCCGAGTGGACGGGGCATAATATTATAGACAGTTGCGTACGAACGATAACGGAGTTTACGGTACAGCCATTTATCGTGCGCCTTAATATCCTTCCAGAGTTGCTTTAACGCCTGATACTTTTCTTTGCTCGGCTCGGCAACGGTAAAAGTTATCGTTACCATCATAAGACAGGAAAGTGCGTGCGCCATATATCTTGCGAGCTTGGGCTCAGTCTTTTTTATTTCACGAAGATTGTGAGCGAGCGCCATTATCTTCATTACTCTGTTCTGCTGTTCGGTACGCTTAGCAAATACAGCCATATTTACCGATTGGTCTGCTCTGCCGATAAAATAACGGTAAAAGTCTACGTCGATATAGAACATACTCTTAACAAAGGGCAAGGGCGCGTATGCAAAGATGTTGTCAACGTAGAAGGTGTGCTTGGGGAGTTCTAATCCGCAGTCACGAAGTATTTGCGTGCGGTAAAGCAAAGAGTGCATTAAGAATACTTCGCTACCGTGGAAAGACTTGATGTCCTTCCATGAGAAAAATACGTTCGTCGGCATCTTTTTCGTGAATTTGCGGATATAGAAGGTGTTATCTTCAACGTGCTCGTACACAAAATTGCTCAAATAAAGATCGGGCGACGTGCGTTCTTCAAGATGCTTTTTTATCGTGTCAAGTACAACGTGGAGAGCATCCGCATCTACCCAATCGTCAGAATCGACTACCTTAAAATATAAGCCGGTCGCATTTCTGATTCCTTGATTTACGCCCTCACCATGTCCACCGTTTTCCTGATGTATGGCTTTGCATATCGTGGGATATTTTTTTGCATACTCGTCTGCAATCGCTCCCGTGCCGTCTTTCGAGCCGTCGTTTACGATAATAATCTCAACGTCTTCTCCGCCTACGAGAATACTGTCTATACATTTACGCATATATGCTTCCGAATTATAACTCGGAATTGCAAAAGAAATAAGTTTCATATATAATTTCTACCTTCCTTCATCTTTCTTTTCGATATTATACCATATATTGTAAAAACTTGCAATAGGTTTTTCATTATTTTTTCAGCAGATTATACCATTTATATGCCCAATTTTGCCAATTTTAACCTTATAAACGAAAAATGCACCTCCTTAAAGTGTCTAACTTTTGGGGTGCATTTCAAAACGTAGTGGGCTTTTTTATTTAGGATAGTAGAAAACTATATAGTTTGGTTAAGATTTTTAATAATATTAAAAGCTTGTTGTTGCAAAGGATTAAGTTTTTTGTTTTTGTGTATGATTAAATAGTTGGTTTGATTTGCAACGACGTCAGTAATCGTTATTTCTTTTAGAATTTTCTTTTCAATATATTCACTAACATAGTTTTTAGGTAAAAACCCTACGCCTAAGTTCGAGCAAATAGCAGTTACTATTGCTTGGTTATTAGACGAGTCCATCAATGGCGATATCTTCATATTTTTGTCGCTTAAAAGTTTTTCTAAGAAATCTCGTGAAGAACTTCCGTGTTCTCTAATGAGCAACGGATAAGATATAAGTTCCTCAAAGGTAAGGCTATTAGGGATATCGTAATCCATATGGCATACGGCAACGAATTTTTCGTGTGAAATAGCGTGTCCTACTATACTCGTAGAATTAAAATTTCCACTTATAACGCCAAAATCAAGATTGCTTTCTTCTATTTCACGTTCAATTCTAGTAGATTGTCTTATTAAAACTTGTGGCAAAATATCGTACTTTTCTTTTTCAATAATCTCTAAAAATTTAGGAATAAGCGTTTGACCTAAGGTAAGCGACGCGCCTATTTTAACGCGTGGATTGCGCTCGTGAGAAAACGCAAGGGACTCAAACTCGTCAAAATCAGCAAGAATTTCCTTTGCTTTTTTGTAAAGTTCCCCACCGATTTCCGTCAAAATTAATCGTTGGTTTATTCTTTCAAATAGAGGTACGTTATAATATTTTTCAAGTTCCGTTATAGTATGAGAGATTGTTGGCTGAACGATAAAAAGTTCTTTTGACGCTTTCGTTGTACTCCCATGTTCGCACACGGCTACAAAAATTCTTAAATGTTTTATAGTCATAGTTTACCTATATGAATTTTATATAAACTTTATTAAATTATACTATTTGCAATATAACATGTCAACTAATTAAATCATTTTACATGGCGAAATAATGGTGCTATAATAATTTTGTAATAACAAGAGAATAAGAGTACATTAGAAGGAGAAAATGTATGACAGGAGAACAAATCATTGAATTAATAAAAAGCCTTATATGGCTACTTGCAGGCGTTGGCATATTTATCGTTGGTATGAATTTTATGAGTGGCGCATTAGAAAAAAGTTCGAGTAGCGGAATGAGAAAACTGCTTGGCAAAATAAGCGGTAATCGTTTTTCCAGCGTTGGTATAGGCGCAGGCGCAACGGCAATAATTCAAAGTTCATCAGCAACTTCGGTTATGGTTATAGGCTTAGTAAACGCAGGCGTTTTGACACTTATGCAAGCTACGCCTATTATTATGGGCGCAAACATAGGAACAACAATTACGGGTCTTCTTGTTGCTTTGAAAAACGACTACTTTAATATGGTAATGTATGTTCTTGCTTTTGCAGGCGTTATGATGGGATTTGCCAAAAAAGAGAAGATTAAGATTATAGGCAGTCTTTTTTGTGGCTTAGGGCTTATCTTCGTCGGGCTTGAAGTTATGAGTAGCGAGCAAGCGTTTGGAAATCCGCTTGTCGAAAGTATGTTCACGGATATTTTCAAGACGATTGACTTCCCGTT
>JAFXKH010000049.1 GCA_017531795.1 Clostridia bacterium | reverse complement strand
GTAATTATCGTCACTATCGGTTGAGCGAGCAATGCTATTCCAAGAATACAAGCAATTCCCTTTCCGCCCTTAAACTTCATAAATACGGGATATATATGCCCGATTACTATCGAAAGACCGCAAACGTATAATCCGAGTTTATTCGTTACGTCAAACGGAACGCCCGATACCAGCCACCACGAAAAAAACGCGGGAATTGCGGCTTTGAAAGCATCTAAGATAAGACATAACGCGCCGATAATTTTTCCGTACGAACGAACGACGTTCATCGTTCCGGGGTTTCCGCTACCACTTTTACGAATATCGCCGTGCTTAAAGCGAGAAATTATAATCGCAAAATTTATATTGCCGATAAAGTACGAGCATACCGCTATTATGATAATTTTTACGTAAAGTGGCATTATTTTTCCTCCTCTCGTCCGACGAATTTGATTTTTATCGGTGTGCCTGAGAAATCAAACGCCCTGCGAAAACTGTTTTCAAGATATCTTTTATATGAGAAATGTACGAGTTCTTCGTCGTTTACGAATATTACGAAAGTAGGCGGATTCGTGGATGCTTGCGTGCCGTACAGTATTTTAAGCCGTCTGCCATTATGCGACGGGGGTTCTGTCGTTCTTATTGCATCGCTGAGTACGTCGTTAAGCACGCCCGTCGTTATGCGCGCGGAGGCTCTGCCGTATACCGCTTCAGCAAGGTCAATTAATTTTTCCACACGCTTGCCCGTCATGGCGGAAACGTATTCAGCCTGAAAATAACTCATAAACGACAGTTGCTCGGCAAGACGTTCGTTATACCTGTTTACGGTATGCGTGTCCTTATCAACCTTGTCCCATTTATTCATTACGATTACAGACGGTTTGCCCTCCTCGTGTACCATACCTGCAATTCTTACGTCCTGTTCGCTTATTTCTTCCGAAGAATCAAAAACGATAAAAACTACGTCTGCCCTCGATATAGCGGTCATTGCGCGGAGTACGCTGTATCTCTCCACAGATTCGTCTTCAATACTGCGTTTTCTACGCATACCTGCCGTGTCTATAAGCGTGTATTTTATGCCGTTATAAGTAAAAGGCGTATCAATTGCGTCACGGGTTGTTCCGGCCACGTCAGAAACTATTACTCTTTCAAAACCGAGAATTTTATTTACAAGAGAAGATTTACCAACATTAGGCTTACCTACAAAGGCAATCGAAAGTCCCCTGTCTTCCTTCTCGTCCGAACGTGGGAAATCTTTTACTATTTCGTCAAGAAGGTCGCCTAAGCCAAAAGATTGTTCGCAAGAAATAGGAAAAGGATCTCCAAGTCCTAATTCATAGAAATCATAGAGTGTGTCTGTTTCGTTATTATCAAGTTTATTGACCGTGAGTATTACGGGTTTTTTCGCTGAACGAAGTAAGGTCGCAACTTCTTTATCCGAAGAAAGCAAACCGTCCCTGCCGTCCACCATAAATACAATTACGTCAGCAAGGTCTATCGCTATCTCCGCTTGTTGCTTTATTTCCAAAAAGAAATCGGTTTTATCGCTTTCTATACCACCCGTATCCACGAGAGTAAACGCCTTACCGCACCACTCCGCATCCGCATAAATACGGTCACGAGTAACGCCCGGCGTGTCTTTTACTATTGAAATGCGCTTTCCGCAAATCTTATTGAAAAAAGTTGATTTGCCGACGTTACTACGTCCGACTACGGCTACCAAAGGTTTCATTTCTGCCTCCAGACCATATTCTACCACAAAACGGAAAAAGTGTCTACGATTTAAGCGCAGAAGATAAAGATTTTTTGAAAAACAGCGAATTCAGGCGATTTTTGCAAAAAAACAAAATAAATCGTTATAATCTATCGTCTTCATCGTCTTTGAAGAGTTTTTCGGACTCTTCTTCTCCAAGAGTTTCGTTATTTTCGTCTTTTGCAAATTCGGCTTCGGTCAAAGTCTTTTCCGTCTTTCTTCTTTCCATTTTTGTCGTTATGGCAAAAGCAATTTCAGCGACCACAAGAGCAAACGCCGTAGAGATTATAATTCCGTCAAATATGCCCGAGCCAAGGGTAAGTATGCCCTCGCCGAGAATATACGCGTAACTTATCGCGGATATAAGATCACCAAGGTCTACGCCGAGCATACCCCCTGCAAGCGCGCCCAAACGGCTTCCTGCGCACAAAAACGCCACCGCTCCGCACACAAAGCCGATAATCAAATTCGAAGCAAGTACGTTTACGGTTTCTGAACTCATAACTATACGGAAAAGCGTAGCGACACTCGTTACGAGAAATACAGACAAAAGTGTTTTTGCAAAACTGCCCTGCCTTGAAGCTATTGCAAACAGAATTATGCCTACGACGAGAGGAACGATAAATCCGCCCACCGTAATCACGAAAAAGTCCGTTCGCAATTCAGGCGTAACCGCGCCCACGATAAGAGCAAGAATAAGAAGAAAAGCCAGCCAACTCGTCAATCCTAGCCTATCAAAAAATTTCTCCGCCACGCCAAAAAATAATAACACCGCAGAAATGCCGAGTATAACCAATCCTATCGTCATAAAAAAATTACCTCCCTTTTAATGGTCGGTAATTTTTCAATTTTTATACTATCGTTTGGTTATTTTGCGGATATATACGTTTTCGACCAAGTGTCGGAAGTGGATGCAAAAGCATTAATTTCGGACATATAACTTTCAAAGCCGTTTTCGTATTCCAACATAGTCCATTTTGCTTCATAGTTATATATTCTAACGTCTTTTATTTTGACCAGTGTATCCGTTGTTTGAAAATAATCGCCCACTCTATTGTTACTTTTCATTGACAAGATACGCTTGATTGCCTGAACTGTCGCTTCGTCGCCGTTAAGCGGACGCGCAAAAACCTGCGTAGTAAAAGATTTTTGAGCCGATTTGTTTTCGTTATAAATTTTGTCCTCACGCTTGCTTTGCAGTCCGTTGATCTGAAACTCGGTTGCCGATGCCGAACTACCCGACACGTTTGAACACAAAGCGAAGTCATACGAGAGTATATCAAATTTTACGTTGTCTTTACTGAGCGTATATTTCAGCATTTCACTCGTATCAGTTTCAGTTTTATCACCCGACGTTTTGGTATAATGGACTTCGGCAAAATTCGGTTTTAATTTTTCAGTAAAAGTTTTGTCTTCTGAGCGATGCTCAAAAACGGTTTCGCCTTTTTCGTTCACGCTTTCTGTATAACCGCCGAAACGTATCCATGAGTTCTGCGTGTCAAAAACCACCACGTCATCGAAAAAGTCGTTCATTGCAAGAAAGGCAAAATTTGCCGTTGCTTTCGGACAATCCTCTCCAAAAAGTTCGTACTTCATAGTAAGTTTTTCGCCGTTCACATCAAAATCAATAACAGCCACGGCGTTGCGTTCAAACATATAATTGCATGACATATACGACGGTACGGTAATTGCCACCGCGATAGTAATAACTGCCACAATTAATAATGCCACGGCGTATATTGTATTGCGTTTTGCTCGCTCTTTGATCTGTTCTTCAGAAACTATGCCTTGACTTTTTTCTTTCTCTTTTATGCGCATTTCCTTGCGCTCGCGAGCAGATAGCGTGGATTTTTCGAATTTTTGCTTTTTTTTCATTCTACTACCTCGAATTCTTTTCCGCAAAGATAATTTATTATTCCATCCACCTCAATAAATTTTATACTGACCGCGCGAAGCTGTTGCACACTTACGCCACGTTTTTTGTTTTCTTCATAATCGCCGTATTTTCCGTCCCCAAGAATAGGGCAACCGATAGACGCTAATTGCGCTCGCAATTGATGTGTTCTGCCCGTATGCGGATATAAAGCGATTTTGCTCAGCCCGTCCTCCGCGCTTATTACTTCGTAATCCGTGATTGCTTCTAGCGAGCCGTTAATTTTCGTCACAGAGGCTTTAACAATGCCTTTTTCGGCATCCTTAACGAGCCAATTCCTTATTCTGCCCGACGGCTTTTTCGGTTTACCGACAACGGTCGCGATATATTTTTTTTGAACGCCTCTTTCCTTAAAAGCACGTTCAAGTTCGGTTTTTGTCTTTATTCCACGGGCAAGCGCGATTATTCCCGTCGTATTGGTATCCAATCTATGTACGGGGAAGAGTTTGCCGTATTCCTTTTCAAGAATTTTTGGCAAAGCCTCCGTGGAATCCATATGAACAGGCTTGTCCACGATAAGAATATTATCATCAGAATAAACGACGGTGGGCGTGTTTGGAATAAAAGAAGCGGGAATAAAAACTTCAACGCTTGCGTTTTTTTCTACGCGTAAGTCGACAGATACGCGTTTTTCGTTTATCTTTACGTTTTTTGCGGAAATAAGGCGCGCAACTCTGTTTTTACCAAGATATGGATACTCGTCAAGCAAAACACAAGAAAGCATCGTCGTTTTTTTCGCAACGAAAGTTTCTCTCACTATTCCCCAACCTTATCTTCTTTTTTTATGATGCGTTCAAGATCACCGATAAACTCCACGAAAGTGGTTACGTCACGGAAATCACGATATACCGAAGCGAAACGGACGTATGCCACTTCATCAATGCTCTTTAATTCGCGCATAACGAGTTCACCGACTTCTTTTGAACTTATTTCTTGAAGAAGCGTATTATAAATTTGCTTTTCAATGCGATCTATTGCGCCGTTTACTTGCTCTGCTGTGACCGGACGTTTTTCACACGCTTTGATAATACCGCGACGTATCTTTTCGACGTCAAACGTTTGTCTTGTACCGTCACGCTTGACCACGAGAACGGGTACGCTTTCTATTACTTCGTAAGTAGTAAAACGCTTTCCGCAACTCAGACACTCACGACGACGACGTATGCTCGTCCCCTCTTCGTTCAGACGGGAATCAATAACTTTACTTTCCACACAACCGCATTTGTTACACTTCATAATATTCGCTCCTTAATGATATTTTATCATTTTTACATAGCGTTGTCAAGTATCGGTATATCAGAAAAATCTATTCGTATAATTTGCACGAACCTTTGCAATCGTTATGTTTTTCCTTCTTATCAGTAGGAGCGCATAAGTCAATAAGTATAACGTCCGAACCTATTTTTATTATGCTGTCAAGAGGAATAAAAACGTCCTGTTCTTTGGAAAACAAACCGCCCTTTTTTGCAGGAGCGATAAGACCAATCGCTCGCTTGGTTTCAATCGAAATTATCATATCTACGATATGTCCGAGTTTGGTTCCGTCAGAAGCATTTACCACTTCTTTTTTTCTGAGTTCGCAAAAAGAAATATCGTCACACATAGCAATTATATATGCTGTGAGTGACGATTTCGTTACTGTTATTAAATAATTTTTAATTCCGTATTGAATTTTTTTCCGTCCGTAATTTTTTCGAATTTTTATTAAATTTCGCTTATTATATCAGAAGCAATTACCGAATATTCACCGCGCTTTTTACACGCTCTCTCGCCTGCTTTTCCAAAGCAATAACAGCCTCGGAGCGTTGCAATCAAAGGCTCGGCTGTCGCCGAAAACGCGCCTATCTTTCCTGCAAGAACGTCACCGCTTCCAGCCTTCGCCATAGCCGGCGTACCCGTCAAGTTCAGATAAATTTTTTCGCCGTCACTTATTATTGTCGTCGCGCTTTTCATCGCGACTACGCCCTTGATTTCTTGGGCAAACTGCCTTACTCTTTCCGTTGTGAGCGTAGTGTTTTCGCCTACAAGCCTACGGAATTCTCCGACGTGAGGCGTAAGTATAAGTTTCGCCTTGTGCCCTTTTATTGCGTCAAAATTGCTCGCAAGAGCGTTCAGTCCGTCACCGTCAATCACAAGAGTTTTGTCAAAATTTTGGGCAAGATAAGAAATAATTCTTATTAAATCTTCATTTTTGCCCAATCCCATACCTATAACGATTGAGGATGCATTTCGCATTATATCGTCCAAAACAGGCTCATTATAGGCTATTTTGCCTACTATGTCAGGCATAATACACAATAATTCTTCTTTAATACGCCCTTGATATACCGAAATCAGGGAATTTGGAACACAGAGAGTGGCATAACCGCATCCGCTTCTGAGAGCAGACAAAGCAGACTCGTGAGCAAGCAAGCTTGCCCCGATCATAGTCGGACTGCCCGCTATTATTTTTACGTTGCCGTAAGTCCCTTTATGCGTCGCTATCTTTCTTTTGGGAAGAACAACGTCTTCTCTTTCTGTTATTAAAGCAGTCGGTTCAGGCAGGTCATACCCCATTTCCATAACGCGGACCTCACCCGAATAGTTCCGTCCTTCTCCGACGAGAAGACCTTGTTTTATACCGAAAAAAGTGAGAGTCAAGTCAGCGCGCACACACTCGCCAAGAGCAAATCCACCGTCGCCGTCCAGACCGCTCGGCAAGTCAATTGCGATTTTATACGCCGAGCAGGCGTTGATATTTTCAATCGCTTCCCTTGCCTCACCCGACACTTCACGAGAAAGCCCGATACCAAAAATTCCGTCTACCACGACGTCTGCGCGTGAAAGATCAGCGTCGCGGTAATTTATAATTTCAATGCCTTCCGATTTTGCTTTTTCCAAGCGTTTTGAATTATGCTCGTTACGTTTTTCACCCACCGTGCAAACGGTAACTTTTTTATTTTTGAGCTTCATTGCAAGGGACAAAGCATCGCTTCCATTATTGCCTCCGCCCACGAAAATACAAACCCGCTGACCTTGGATTTTTTCTACTTCTTCGGCGAGCAAATCGGAGGCCTTTTCGATAAGTTCGTCCTCGCTTATTCCACTCTCAATAAGGCTCTTTTCTCTTTCTCTGATAGAGCGAACGGAATATACCTTTTTCATTATTCACTCTCCTTTTTTATGCTATGAACAGCGGTGGAAATATCTTCCCACTCAAAGCCTTTACTGAGCAAATACGCCGAAAGTTTTCTCTCGTCAAACGAGCGCGTCCGAAGATATTTTTCTGCTACGGCGAAAGCAGAATCACTTTGACTGCCCAATTCTTCCATTAAGGCTTCAACGTATTCTCGGTCAACGCCACGGCGAATAAGGTCCTGCTTCATACGCAATTTTCCACGACGAGAAGAATACGTTCCAACGTGCGAACGAGCAAGTTCGTTGTCGTCAAGATACCCGTACTCTTTCAATTTCAAAAGAGCCGAATCTACCGCTTCTGCCGAATATTCTTTGCTAAAAAGATATTCGCGCAGTTCTTTTTCCGTTCGATTATACTTTGAAAGATACTCTGTCGCGCGCTTAAAAGCCATTTCTTTATCGCTTTCCCGTCCTATTTCTTGTAGACGGGCAAAGTCAATCCGCGCGCCCTTTTTCAAACAGTTTTCGACTGCGGTAATGGCTTCCAAAGCAACGGCAAAATCACCGTCCACATAGACGTTTACTCGTTTTTTATTCCGCTTGCACACGCTGATTTCGGTAATAATTCCCATAGAAAAATAATATCACAACAAAATATTTTTGTCAAGAATAGTTTTTAATGAAACGTATCTAACTGTACAACTATTACTTTTTTTGAAAAAATCACGCCGGTGAGAGCGTGATTTCTTTGACGGTATTTTCGCAATAAATTCTCATTTTTCAGAACTTCCCTTTCGTCAATTCATAAAGCCCTATCGCCACGGCTTGAGGAAGATTAAGAGAGTCTATATCTTTGGAATGCGGAATAATTACGGGCAAGCCTGCTTGGGCAAGTTCACTCGGCAGTCCGCTTCCTTCGTTCCCAAAAACGTAAGCGGAGAGTTCTTCGGCTTGCACCGAAGACAGCGCGTGACTGCGTTTATCGAGCATAAAAAGATATTTAGGTTCAGTATGCGCAGATGCATATTCCTGCCAATCTGCAAAAAGCGAAATATTCAGCGAAAATATTGCGCCCATTGACGCGCGGACGACAGCAGGACTATAAACGTCTACCGATTCGCCCACTACGGCAAGATTGGAAATTCCGAAACCGAGCATAGTACGCATTATCGTGCCGAGATTCCCGGCATCAGAAGGATTAACGAGGCAAACGTGCCGTCCATTAAACGACGAATACCGTTTTTTGAACGCGCCCACCATAAAAGTATTGCCTTTTTTTGCGACTCGTTCCACCGCCCTATCACTCGTTATTATTTTATCCGTCATAGCGCCGAGTATTTCTTCTACTTCTTTCGTCATACGGAATTTGCTATGAAGCGCGATTCCAAGAAGATCGGCAGGGCGTTTTTTCACAAGTTCTACCGTGGGAAACGCTCCGAGCGAATATGATATTTCTCCGTTTTTATCGTACGACCTGAACATAAGAAAAGTATACAATAACGACCTCGGTTTGTCAAGTCCGAGGTCGCGCTTACAGTTTTATTTTTATGTTTATTCATTTTTTTGTTCTTTTAGTTCGGTTTTTTCTGTTTCTATCAATTCTTTTGGTGTTTCGTCCACCGTTTTTCGCCTGAAAAGTCTGAAAAAGTCAGGTTTTAATTCACTTATCATCATCGCTACGAACACGATCACAAAGCCGATTATGAGAAGCGCGGTCATTTTTTCTCCACCGAAAATTATACTGAAAATTACTCCAAAAACCGCTTCAAGGCTTAAAATTATGGACGATTGGGTTGTGGTCGTCAGTTTTTGTCCCGTTATTTGCGCAAACTGAGCGAATAGAGTACAAGCAAGCGTCAAATATACTATCTTCCATATCTGTTCGGAATTAAGCGTGTATCCCGCTATGCCCGTCTGCGGTAATTCCACCATTATCGAACCGAGCGTATGGATTATACCAACGACGTAAAGTTCGACTAATAGAAGTTGCATACTGTCGCTACCCGTTTCCTGAAAACGTCCGATAAAAATTATTTGTAAGCCAAAGAATACTGCGCTTATCAAAGTAAGACCGTCGCCAAGCAAAGCAAGTTCGCCTGCCGTTCAGTCGTTTGAAAGAGCGATCATGCCTATACCCACGATACAAAGAAGCGCGGACAGGACGTTATAACTCTTCGGTTTTTGCTTGAAAATCAGCCAAAGCAAGAACGGACACATCACGCAATAAGAAGAAGTCAAAAAGGCGTTGCGCCCGGGAGTCGTAAGAGTTAAGCCAAACGTCTGTGAAATATACGCGCACGATAAAATCAAGCCGAGCACTACTCCGCGAAATACGGTCTTTTTATCAAGTTTTATCAGTTTTTTTATGCAAATCAATGAAAGCAATATTGCAGATGCAAGAAAGCGCAAGGCTATCACGTACAAGGTGTTCGCGCCTTCCAACGTCTGTTTGAGTATGACGAAAGATGACCCCCAAACGAGAGTCGCAGAAAGCAGTAACGCCTGCCCTAACAAATTGCTTCCGACAATTTTTTTCATAGCCGTGTTATTATATAATATTTCGCGCATGAACGCAAGCGTATAGGAGAACTTTGACGGCAAAATTGATTATTTTTGACGAAAAATGACGACTAATTTCTGAAATTGTCTATAATGGTTTGACTTAAAATTTATAGTATGATATTATTTGCATAAGGAGGATAATATGAAACTTACACATAAGCTAATCATACTTGGCTCGACCGTTGGCGTTGCTATACTCGCCATGATTTTCGTGCCTATGGTATGGACTGAACAAGCAAGCGCCGTCGGCACGGTATTCGCGCTTTTACCGCCAGTTGTCGCAATCGCGCTTGCGCTCATAACGAAAGAGGTTTATTTCTCGTTATTCGTGGGAATTTTCTCGGGCGCGTTGATTTATGCAAGATTTAATTTCTTTACGATGATTGATACCACGGTTGGTGCGTTCACGAACAGTATCGGTAACGCTTACAACATCGGAATACTTATATTCCTCGTTATTCTCGGTATTATCGTCGTTCTGATGAATAAAGCGGGCGGTTCGAGAGCGTACGGCGAGTGGGCTATCAAACGCATCAAAACCCGTAAGGGCGCGTTGCTCTCCACTTTCGGTCTTGGCTGTCTGATCTTCGTTGACGACTATTTCAACTGCCTCACCGTCGGTAACATTATGCGTCCCGTTACGGACAAGCATAAAATCAGTCGATCTAAGCTGTCTTACATAATCGACTCCACGGCTGCGCCGATTTGTATCATTGCTCCCATTTCAAGTTGGGCGGCTGCGGTAACAGGCGTTCTTGGAGAAGTAGGAAATACGGATATAAACGGCTTTACGACGTTCCTTGCAAGTATTCCTTTCAACTTCTATGCAATTCTTACTATCGTTACCGTTGTCGTAATGACTTTGCTTAAAATAGACTTCGGTCCAATGAAAAGACACGAAAAGAACGCTATGGAAAAGGGCGACTTGTACACTGAAGGCGAATTGCCTTACGCCGGTGTTGCGGAAGAGTACAACAGCAAAGGTAGAGTTATGGATCTTATCGTTCCCGTTCTCGTTCTTATAGTAGCTTGCATCTTCGGTATGCTTTATTCGGGTGGAATTATGACGGGTGAAGTAAGTTTCATTGATGCCTTCGCAAACTGTGATGCTTCGGTAGGTCTGCTTATCGGTTCAATTATCGGTCTTTTATTCACCATAGTATTCTATCTCGTTCGCGGAGTCCTTTCTTTCAAAGAGATGATGACGGCTATACCCGAAGGCTTCAAAGCAATGGTACCCGCTATCCTTATTCTTTGCCTCGCTTGGACGCTTTGCACGATTACCGGTGATTATCTCAACGCTTCGGCTTGCGTAGAACCTATTATTAATAATCCCGCAATTGGAAAATTCATTCCCGCAGTATTCTTCTTGATTGCGCTCGGTATTGCGTTTGCAACCGGCACGAGCTGGGGAACGTTCGGCATGCTTCTGCTCTTCGTAATACCTTCAACGGGAGGACTTACGAACGAAATGCTCGTAGCAGTTTCCGCTACGATGGCAGGCGCAGTATGTGGCGACCACATCTCACCCATTTCGGATACGACGATTATGGCTAGCGCAGGCGGACAATGCAATCACATTAACCACGTCAAGACGCAGAGCCCTTACGCTCTCGTAGTTGCAGGCGTATCTTTCGTATGTTATTTCATTGCAGGTTTCCTGCCCTATTGGTACGTAATGCTTCCGCTTAGTATCACTCTTATGGTTGGAACGCTCTTACTTATCAAAGTTCTTATGAACAAACGTGAAGCAAATGAAGAGTTGCTCGCCGTAATAAATAACTCGACCGTCGCTCAGGATGTTCCCGTTGAAACGGAAGAAGTAGTAGCAGAAACGGTTGACGAAAAAGAAGAATAATTCTCTGACAATCACAAATATTAAAGAAAGAGCAAGCACATCAGATCAGATGTGTTTGCTCTTTTTTTGATATTTACATTTCCGTTTATTCGCTGAGATTTCTTGCGCAGTGGAAAATATATTGTTGGGCTAGTCCAGCAAGACTGCCGTAGCGATCAAGATAATACGCGCGGATTTTTGCGTTCGTATTCAGGTTTTCGGTTGCAAGTGTTTTTTCCATCCATACGTCAACGGGAAAAGTATCGCCACGCCCCAAGCCAAAAAGCATTATACAGTCCGCCACCTTTGCTCCTACGCCCATTATCGACAACAAGGCTTTCATCGCCTGAGCCGTCGGCAGAGTTTTTATGCGCATAATAAATTCGTCCGTTATTTGTCTGATAGCAGAAGCGAGGTATCTTGAACGGTAACCGCAACCAAGCGATACAAAGTCTGCTTCGCTTAACGCCATTAAGCGTTCTCTTGTCGGAAAAGCGTAACCATAAGGCGTTTTTTCACCCGCTTTTTCGCAGATGCGTGAAATAATTTTCTTTATTCTCGGAATATTATTATTAGCCGAAATGATAAAAGAAATAATCATTTCGAAAGCATCCTGCCTTAATAATCTCACGCCACTCGCCTTTTTAGCCTTTTCAGTCAGTTCGGGAAAGGCAGACAACGTAGCGTTATACTCACCGTACGGCTCGTTCAAAGCCAAATAATCAATAAAGTAATCAGGGGCGTCGGAACGGATTATCAATCGATTATCCTGCTGTTCAATCTCAGCGTACTTATCCTTCGACCACACGCCGTAACCGTGTGAAACTTCTTCGTAGCGGAAGGTTTGTCCACAAGTCAACGTATCAAACAGAGAAAAATATTCAAGTTCTTCTACTAGCAACCCATAACTCTCACACGTGAATTTCATAAAACCCTCCTTGCCGTAACCTTTAAGAATACAGAAAAAGCGGAACGCGCACTAAAATCAACGCTTTCCGCCTTAACTTAAAAATTTATTTTATTCCGCTTCTGCTTTCGCTTTAGCGAATTCTTCGAGAACGCGCTTTGAAAGCATATCTCGGGTTTCGGTATTAAGCGGATGCACTACGTCCTTGTATTCGCCCTCGGGCGTCTTTTTTGAAGGCATAGCGATAAAACATCCGTCGCTTCCTTCAATAACTTTGACGTCGTGGACAACAAAACATCCGTCAAGTGTGATTGATGCAATCGCACGGAGTTTTGTGTCTTCTTTTTTAATAAGCCTTACCCTTACTTCAGTAACGTTCATTTTCTCCCCTTTCTCGAAAATTGTTTAACAGCGCCTGTCTGCACTGTTATTATAACATATATTTTTCAAATACGCAATGATTTTTTATCAATTCATATATTTTTTGATAACTTTTTACTTAAAACAAACGCTTGACATAATATTCTCGTTATTATATAATTACTTTCGTAATGGATAATACTCTTGGAAAAAATTTAATAGAACTTCGCATAGCGTCAAGAAACGCATGTAACTTCGAACAAGGAAAAGGCTCAGCGGTTACGCTTCGGACTAAGGCTCTTTATTTGTTATCGCTTAAACCATGTACACCGCCCGAACTGATGGAAAAACTTTGCATGGTAAAGAGTAATCTTGCTTTGCTCTGCAATAAGATGGTGAAAGACGGCGTTATCGTCAAAGTTAAGAATTCGGACGACCGCAGAGTAATTTGTTATCATATCACGGAAAAGGGCGACAAGGAACTCGGCACAATACTTCACAAAATCGAAGAAAAGTTCAAAGGAACTTTTTCAAGCGATGCGGAATATGAGAAAGGAGTTGAGAAATTCAACGACTTACTCGATCTGCTTTCCTTTATTTAATCACTATGAAAAGAAAAGTCAACAAAATTAAAATGGATTTGAAAGCGGCTCTCGAACACGATCCTGCAGCAAGAAGCGCGTGGGAAATTATTCTCACCTACAACGGTTTCCACGCTCTCGTGCATTATCGTATAGCGCACTTTTTCCACGTCAGAGGTTTTCGCCTTATCGCGCGTATGATTTCAGCGTGGGCGAGATTTTTAACGGGAATTGAAATTCACCCCGGAGCAAAAATCGGATACGGCGTATTTATCGACCACGGCACGGGAGTAGTTATTGGAGAGACTGCGGAAATCGGCAATAACGTCACGATTTATCAGGGCGCAACACTGGGCGGTACGGGTAAAGAAACAGGCAAACGCCACCCTACCGTAGAAAGCGGTGTAATGATAAGCGCAGGAGCGAAGGTGCTTGGACCGATTACTATCGGGCGCAACGCAAAAATCGGCGCGGGAAGCGTAGTGCTTAAAGACGTGCCTGCAAACGCAACGGTAGTCGGCGTTCCCGGAGTCGTCGTGCGCCTTAACGGTGAGCGTGTAGACGACCTCGACCAGCAACTTCCCCACCCTGTTGAAGACAAACTGACGGAACTTGAAAAACGCATTGCCGAGCTGGAAGAAAAATTGGCAAAAAAGGATGGCTTATGATAGTTTATAATACTCTCACTCGAAAAAAACAAGAACTCAAAACGGTAAACGACGGCGAAGTAAGAATGTACTCGTGCGGTCCTACCGTTTATTCGCAAGCGCATATGGGAAATATGCGTGCGTATCTCTTTATGGATACTCTTCGTCGCGCAGTCAAGTTCAACGGCTATAAACTGCTCGGCGTTATGAATATTACCGACGTCGGACATCTTACGTCAGATGCGGACGAAGGCGAAGATAAAATGCAGACTGCTGCGAAAAAGACGGGCAAATCACCTTGGGAAATCGCCGAGCATTTTACCGAACTCTTTCTCAAAGATACCGCAAGACTTAATATCGAACGTCCCGAAATTGTTGCCAAGGCTACTGAGCATATTGACGATATGCTTTCTTTCGTGGAAACGCTCGTAGACAAGGGCTATGGCTACGAAACGAGCGACGGCGTATATTTTGATATTTCACGCTTCCCTTCCTATGGCAAGTTGTCGGGAAATACCAAACTTGACGAGAATATCGCAGGCGCGCGCGTAGACGTCAATAGCGAAAAGCGCAACCCTGCCGACTTTGCGATATGGAAAAAAGCGCCCAAAGAACATATTATGCAATGGGATTCGCCTTGGGGCAGAAGTTATCCCGGTTGGCATATAGAGTGTTCCACGATGGCGAGAAAATATCTCGGCGACACTTTCGATATTCACACAGGTGGCGTTGACCATATCCCTATTCACCACGAAAACGAAATTGCGCAGTCCGAAGCGCTTTTGGATAAACAAGCAGTTAATTATTGGATGCACGTGGAGTTTATGCAGGTAGATGGGCGAAAAATGAGCAAGAGTCTGGGCAATACCTATACTCTTGACCAGCTTGAAGAAAAAGGCTACTCCCCTATGGATTTCAGATATTTCTGTCTTAATACGCATTATAGAAAAAAACTTAACTTCACTTTCGAGGGTATGGATTCGGCAAAAACGGCGTATTCTCGCCTGCTCGCTCTGCTCCGCGCCTGCAAAACGGCAGACACAAAAGCTGACGAGAGCGTTATTGAAAACTTCCGAAAAGAGTTTACCGACGCGATAAACGACGACCTTAATATCCCTCTCGGTATGGGCGCGGTTTGGACGCTTCTTAAAAATCCGCCGTCCAAAGATATTTATGATGCGGTTATATGGGCAGACAGCGTTCTCGGACTCTCTCTCGATAAATGCGACGAAGAAGTCAAAGAAGATATTCCGTCCGAAGTAAAGGAAATTGCGGAAAGACGTTGGCAGGCTCGCCTTGCAAAAGATTGGGCGACGAGCGACGCGCTCAGAACAGAAATTGCTTCGCTCGGTTATAGCGTAAAGGACGCAAAAGACGGCTATACGCTGAGTAAAAATTAAAGAGAAATGGAAAAAGTTAAAAGGCGTTGCATTTTCAATATGCAACGCCTTTTTTATTGTTCTGAATACTATTTTATAAAAAGTAATTCTTCTTCGGGGGTTAAGTATCGCCACTCGCCACGGGGAAGGTCGGATAGAGTTATGCCACCGAAAGAAACTCGCTTAAGAAAGGTTATTCTGTTTTTTCTTGCGCCAAATAGACGTTTTATTTCGTGATACTTGCCTTCTGTGAGCGTGATATAACCGCTTTTTTCGTCAATCCTGTTGATTTTACAAGGCTTGGTAGTTTCGCCGTTGGCAAGAATCAGACCGTGTTCTATTGCGGTTACGTCTTCGTCGGAATATTCGTCTGCCACGACGAAAAGATATTTTTTCTCGACGTGT
>JAFXKH010000048.1 GCA_017531795.1 Clostridia bacterium | reverse complement strand
TATTTGAGAGTTTTGAATTAAAACTCGCAAATATAAATAAAGCATACTGTTTTTTATAAAAAACAAAAGCGTTCGCAATGCCAAAATGCAAAGCGAACGCTTTTTGATTTTTACAGATTATAATAAGCCCATGTTTTCAAGGTCTGAGTAAACGTCGTCAAAGTCGCGTATTTGCAGGACGTTTTGGACTTTGTCAATTTCCCATTGCTTGACGTATACGATATGCGGATAAGGGAAGAGTTTGAATACCCTGCAAAAGTGTTTTATGACCGTGTCCGGTTGCATTTTGCGTTGCTCGTTGAACTTTCGCGGAAGAACGAGTTTTTTGACTGCGAAGTCGTTCAGCGCGGACTGATCTGGCATAAACATAGTACGGGTGGCGACGCGCTTGCGACATTTTTCAAACAATCCCGTTTCTTTTATTCGATTGATATTTATGAGCATAACGCCCGAATTGCAGTAATCCACGTCAATCCAGAACTTGCCTGCAGCATCAAGCGATGCCCCGAACTCATAACCCGAAATATCAATATCCCACAGCGCGGAAATATCTTTGGCGCACATCGTGTCGGCATCAATGTATATCACTTTTTCGGGATTGCCGTCCAGCGGAGTCAGGTCGAGAAAAAGTCTGAGCATTGCGTAAGGCGTATAAAAAGATTTGCGGTTGCGGTTGAGCGAAAAATATTTGAGATACAGGTCGGCGCAATCGATAATCTCGGCGCGGGAAAGTGGGTTGTACTTTTGAATAACCGTTCGTATTGTGTCAAGTTGCTCTTGCGTTATGGGCGTGAACCGCTTTTCGGCAGAGGTCAAATCCATCGTAAGTATATGGATGTTGACGCTTTCTGTCGTGCGCTTGGCTATGGACGCGATAGAAAGTAACAGTCCGTTGAATATACCGCTGTTTACGTTATAACAAACGTGTATCATTATTGCTCCTTATCCGCAGGCGCGGTTTCTTCGGGTTGTTCTTCACAATCTACTTCGCCCATTTCTTCGGGCGCGAGTTCTTCACAATGTTCTTCGCTGATTTCCTCGGGTTTTTCTTCGGGACATAATTCGGATTCTTCTTTGAGAAGTATTTCGGACGCATCGGGTTGGCCGTTTTCGTTATTTTGTCCGTCGGCGTTTTCGTTATTTTGTCCGTCGGCGAGTTCGCTATTTTGGGTGTTATCGCCTGACAAGTCCGTTTTCTCCGTTTGAGAAGAAACAAGCAGGGCGTGTTTTTTGCGTTTTGCGATATGCACTTCAAAGCCGATGAAGAACAGCAGGCTTATTATCATAGCGAGATAATAGGTCATAAGTCGCCACAAAAGCATTCCGCCGTAAGCGACGGTATTCGCCTGACTTGCTCCCATAAGGCTGGCAAAGACCAACGCGAAAGAGAGTTCGATACCACCGCTTGATCCGGGAGTGGGAAGATACGTCACCATCATTATCGCGAAAGACGTTCCGCAGATTACGAAGAAAACGTCTTGCGCTCCGACGTTTACGCCCAAGGCGAGCAGAAGGAAGAAGGTGATAGCGTATTGCACTCCGTATATAACTATTTTGGAAAGCAGGCATACGATAAAGGTCAGAGGCTTTTTCGCAAGGTCCTTGAACACGTCTTGTACCTGAACGAGATACTCCTGAAATTTTTCCGTTTGAGGTTGAAGAAATTTTCTTAAAAATTTGATTTTACAAAGAATCCGCATGCACCACAGCAAGAATTTCCGTACGAACGGGCAAGTTCCTATTATGACGGTAAAAGCCAGCACGAGAAAATTAACCACAAACCCTACGATTGCCATTACGAGCATAGCGACGTTGTCGCCGGCGAACTTCGGAAACCATATCAATGCGAGCAGGGAAAAAACGTTGATTGCCGTTTGATGAAAGAGGAAGTTCATTATGAGCAGGCTCGTCGATTCGCTCGGTTTCACCCCTGCGCGGGCAAAAGCGTACACCTGAAAAGGCTGTCCGCCCGAAGCGAAGGGCGTAATGCCGTTAAAGAAATGTTCGGTCATGCTTATCGCGTACGTTTTTCCCATTGAAATATTGCTCTTACGACTTTTCGTCAGTATGATAAGGGGAATAGGGCTGAGCGCAAGATAGAGCAAAAGCACGCCTATTGAGGCGAAAATCCACCCGACGTGTGCGTTTGCAAGCACAGCGAAAATATCTCCGCCTTCGGTCGCTAGCGAGATTATGAGTACGAGCGCGAAAATCGTTAATGCTACGAGCACGACGTACAGCGCGATTTTTCCGCCCTTTTTCTTTTTGCCGAGAAGTTTGTCTGCCATTATTTGCTCCTTGCGTTATTTGTTCTTTGCGGGAGAAAAGCCCATAACTTTGACGTACGATCTATAAAAAGTTGAATAGTCTGAGAATCCGTATTTTTCCGCCACCGCCGTCGCTTTTTCGCCACGCACTATTTCTCTGTGCGCCGCGAGTATTTTTTTCGTCCGCACGTACGAAATGATGGACGAGCGCATATGATTGCTGAACTTATTGCTTATATACGATTGTGAGAAGTGGAAATGCTTGCAAATGTCCGCAAGAGACAGGCGTTCGGTCAGATTTTCGCCTATATAGTTTATGATTTTCGTTATCATAGTGTCACGGTTGACCGCTTTTTCCAACTCGGGCTTTTGACAAAGTAGGATCATAATTTCTAACATTCTACACCCGAAGAGCAGAGTTAAGTCCTCGCCTTTGAAGTGTTCGTGTATCCTATCAAGGTCACGGAAAACCGCGTGCATTTCTTCCGTTGCCTTATAGAACGTGGCGCGGTTTTGCAATTTTTTGAACATACGCTTGGGCAGTTCCGTTTCGTGGAATTTCAGCACGTATCTTTCGTAACACTTTTCGGGATTAAACGTGACGTAATGATGCTCGCCCGGCTGAATAAACACTACGTCGCCGGGTTCAAGGTCGTAAGTACGGTCTTCGACGGTAAACGTCGCGTCACCCTG
>JAFXKH010000047.1 GCA_017531795.1 Clostridia bacterium | reverse complement strand
CGTGAGGAAGATGAAGAAGAGGAAGATGAAGAAGAAATCCGCGTGAAAGAGAAGGATGACTTTGAGTACGTCAACCCCGACGATTATGAGGGCGAAGAAGAAGAGGAAGATGAAGACGACGGATTTGTCTTCTGATAAAATAATGCTGATAAATAACTGAATATAAAATAATCAATAAACCCGTTCCTTTTGGCGCGGGTTTTTTCACGCCACCCGTTCTAAGTAAAGTAAGGCTGTCATACATTATAAGGAATTAAAGGAGGATAATGACTTGGAAAATGCAAGCGTGGGAAGAATAAAAAAAATAGGAACTATTCAAACGATAGCAGAAATGAGCGTTCCGGCAGAGAACGCGCGCGAAATATTATCTATGCAACCGTCGGCGTACGTCAGAGTTAGCGAAACGTTGACGGGTGAAGTACGGCTTTCAGGACGGGAAACACTCACCGTAGTATATCTGTCCGACGATGGAGCAAAAAGCGAAGTTTGCAGTGTAGACTTTACTGCTCGCGCAGAAATAGACGGCGTTACGCCCTCTCAAAAGGTATACGCAATGGGAAAAGTATTTGATACCGAAGTGGTTTCAATGGGTGGCGGAATCGTCAAATTAGCCTCAGTAATAGAGATCACTATTTACGCTGAGGAAAAATGCGAATTACCTGAACTTCCGACTGCCGACAACGGCGTATTTGTTTGCGACGAAGCGGAAACGTATTCAAATCTGGTCGCCGTCGTTCACGATAAGAGCACTCATACCACCGAACGAATTACGGGCGGAGAATTTCTTTGCGCCGAGGCGCGGACGTGTATAAAGGGCTGTGACGCAATCTTAGACGGCGTTGAGATTTACGGCAACATAATAGTCGAAGGGCTACAAAAGGGTGCAGAGGGCAATTTAAGCCCGTTTTCCGTGACGTTGCCGTTAAGCGAGGAATTGCAAGCAGAAGGCGCGCGTAGGGGTGATAAAGTAAAGATAGAAATCAGTTCGATCAGCGTAAGCGAAGAAGAAAATGAAGACGGATTTATTTTGAATATCGTGCTTTCTTATTTCGGTTGCGTTTACTCTGACGTGACGCTTTCGTGCGTTAGCGATGCATACTCTCCCGAGTCTGAACTCGAACTCAACAAAAAAATAATAACGGGCGAAAGAATTACAGACTGCCAACACTTTACCGAGCAAATCAATGAAACAGTCACGCTTGGAGAGGGCGAAAACGCCGACAGAGTTCTTGCCGTAACGGGTGTGGATCTTACCTCACTTACCGCGCGTGAAGAAAACGGAAAGGCTGTTATTGAAGGCGTAATAATAGCGAACGTCATTTATTCGGACGTAGAAGCGGATAAGAAAAAAGCCACGCTTATAAATCTGCCTTTCGGATTCACGAGTAGCGTAGAACTGTCGGCAAACGACCAAATTGACGTTTACGGTAGAGTGGGTAATATTTCCGTTCGTCCGTCCAGAGTAGGCGAACTGTCCGTTAAGGCTGAATTGCATATGCATACGGTCAAATCGCATGCCGTAGAAATGACGGCGGTTATCGGATATAAACAGGGCGCAGAGCGAAATAAGAAAGAGGGCGTAATATCAATGCGAGTGGGCAGAGAAAACGAAACGCTTTGGGATGTCGCAAAGTCCTTGCTCGTATCTCCTGATGAAATAGTTCGCCAAAATCCCGACGTAACCTTCCCTCTCAAAAAAGGCGACAAAATATTCGTATTCAGAGCCAAAGTTTGATATAGTAAAAAGCCGTTGATATCAACGGCTTTTTCGATAGACAATTTATGCGGAGTGTGTTACAATATGCGTATGAAAGTTCGCGCGTACGGAAAATTGAATTTATCTCTCGCAATAAACGGAAAGCGGGGAAATATGCACTTACTAGACAGCATAGCGACTACCGTTTCCGCTTATGACGAACTTGAAGTGGAAGAAAGCGAAAATATCTCCGTTAGTTTTGACTGTGAAGGTATTTCGCCCACTCAGAATACGGCGTATAAAACTGCGTTGCTCGTTCGTGAACTTTGCGGAAAAAGTCTGACGGTCAGCGTTAAAAAACGCTTGCCAATAGGCGGTGGAATGGGTGGCTCGTCTGCGGATGCCGTTGGCGTACTTTACGCAAGCGAAAAACTTTTCGGCATAAACGCGCGTGAAATTGCGCCGAAAATAGGTAGTGACGTTCTGTTTATGCTGGGTGGCGGTACGGCAATAATTTCGGGCGTAGGCGATCAGGTCACCCCGATAAAAAACAATGCGAACTTTTCCGCTCTTATCGTAGACTGTGGATTCGTTTCAACCGCCGACTGTTATAAAATTTACGATAGCGTTGGTGGCGTAAACGCTCGTCCGTCTACCTTGCTTGCAAATAAACTTGCGCTTGGCGCGCTTCCCGACGACCTGCTTGAAAACGATCTTCTGCACGGCGCTTTGACCTTAAACCCACGCATAAAAGAAGTGATGGATATTCTATCCGCGCATGCAAAACCGCATTTGACAGGTTCGGGCGGTTGCGTATTCGCTCTGAACTGCAAGGATAAAGCCCTTATCGCCTTGCTGAAAAGTAAGGGGTTTGACTGCTATGAAGTCAATTATCACCCCGTAGGCGTGGAAGAAATCTAAGCATCAGCTTAAGCCGAGAAGTTCGGCAATAAGACTTTTGTATCGAAATTCTTCGCCGTCATCACCGTAAAAACAGAGTGGTGGATATGCAACGCACCACCAATTACCGCCCACGCCTTTGCCCAATTCGACGATAAGAGCGTCGTACTCTCCGGCAGGATAAAATACGTTGCCATAATATCTGTCGGGAAAATACTCCCGTGAAAATCGAGCTTTTGCGCCATAACCAAAACCGCACCGTTCCAGCGTGGACGAAGCGGTTTTTTCTATTTTTGTGAGCGCGAGATTAATCACCGTTTTCGCTTGGTCTCGGCTTTTTATTCCGACTAGTAACTCGGATAAATACTCGGTTATTTCGTCGCGCACAACATATTTGACGGCTTGATCGTAATTCTCGTCTGAATTCGCCCGTATATGTATGCGAATAGGCTCGTCGCTTTCCATACATGCCGACGTGAAAGGAAGAAAAAGTAGCAACAGTACGGAAATAACAGTCGTTAATATCCAAATTTTACGTTTATTATCAATACTCATACCGTAATTTTGTCCGCATTAAATATTTTCACGCTTCACTGAGCATACTTAATTTGTCGAAAAGGAGGAAACTAATGAAGAAAGCAAGGTGGCTTTTATTAACGTTGACGCTGACTCTCTGTTTGTTCGGAATAATCGCAGACGTAGGCGTGGGCGGTACGGTAAGCGAGTACGGCATAACGGTTGAAGCGGCTAATATCGTAAAAGGCGACACTACTGCGAATATAAAAGCCGTTCAATCACGCTTGAAAACGCTCGGTTATTACAAAATAGCCGTAGACGGGATATGGGGACCAAAGACACGCTCGGCGGTTATGAACTTTCAGCGTGATTACGGTTTGGTAGTAGACGGAATCGTAGGCTCGTGGACGGAGCGCGCGTTAAAGATAACGCTGACGTCCTCTGGCGGTAGCACGGGCGGATACTCGTCGTCAGATATGAATCTGCTCGCCCGTTGCGTATACGCCGAGGCTCGCGGAGAACCATACACGGGACAGGTTGCAATCGCCGCTGTGGTACTCAACCGAGTTCGTTCGAGCAAGTTTCCAAATACCGTATCAGGCGTAATTTATCAGAAAAACGCTTTTACTTGCGTTGCCGACGGACAGATCAACTACTCACCAAACGAAACTGCGAAAAAAGCGGTTAAGGATGCTATAAACGGTTGGGATCCTACAAATGGTTGTTTATATTATTATAACCCTGCGACGGCAACGAGCAAATGGATATGGTCGCTGACTGTCGAACTGAAAATCGGCAGACACAATTTTGCAAGGGGATAAAAATGAAGGAAAAAAACGTAAAAAATATCTTTATCGCACTGCTTATCGGCTTGCTTATATCGGCGCTTGGCGTGGGTATATGGCTTGCCTTTTGGGTAAAAGACGAAATTTCGGCGAAAGAGCAGGTTACGCGAGAACTTGAAAACGATTATAAAAGCGCGCTGATGGACAGTCTTGAAGCGGTGAGCGAGATGGAAAACGACCTTGCAAAACTTCTCGTAGCGACCGATGAAAAAACGGGCGCGCTTATTGCGGTGGATGCATATAAAAACGCAGGTATAGCAAGTGAAGCCGTAAGCCGTATGCCAATAGATGGTTACGCGCATACCGATTTGATGAAATATCTCAATCAAGTGGGCGAATTTTGCGTAAGTTACGTTCGCGTAGCAAATTCGGGCAATAGCGTAACGGCGTATGATAAACAAATCGAAGCATTGTATTCTTGCGCGACCAACATACGCGCGCAACTCGCCGAAGCCACAGAAAAATCGGGCGAAAAAGGTTATTCGATTGTTAAGAATATTGAAGCCGGCGACTATATAAGTATAGGTTCGGGAGAAATGCAGATAGAGTTTCCGACAGTAATATACGACGGACCATTCTCCGATTCTGATAATAAACGGGAGTGGAAAGGACTGCCTGAGGTCGAAATCAGCGAAAAAGAAGCCCTTGCTCTCGCTCGTGAAAAACTCGGCATAGAAGGTAGTATCGTCGGCGTAAGCGGTGGAGATGCCGTAATGTATGAGATAGAAGGTGTATCAGACGGAAACGAAGCCTACGCAAGTATAACCAAGCGTGGCGGTATAATCGCTTCAGCGTTCATAAACTCAGCTGGTACAGGGGTAGAAAAGAACGAAGCAATAACTCTTGCAAAAAAGTACGCATACGAACTCGGATATTGCGATTGCATGACTGCGGTGTGGTATCTTGAATCGGACGGCATAGCGGTAGTCAACCTTGCGCCACTTACCGACGGAGTAATTTATTATCCCGATCTCGTAAAAATCAAAATCGGCGGTGGTAAACTACTTGGCGTTGAAGCGTGCGGATATTGCGCTAATCATTGCCAAAGAAAATTTCCCGTTGCGCGTATGACTCCCGATTCTGCCCGAAAATGCGTAAGCAAAAAACTTGCGGTAGATAATGTCCGCCTGACAGTTATTCCTAAGGGCGCAACCGAAGTTCTTTGCTATGAAATAGCCTGCCATTATAAGAGTTTGGATTATTTTGTCTACGTTGACGCTCATAACGGCGCTACCGTGGAAATCTTCCGCGTAATAGACGACGAACAAGGCAAAATGGTATTTTAATAAACGTCATAAACGATAAATAAAAACGAAAAAAGTTCGCTTATGCGAACTTTTTTCGTTACAGTCTTGCCACTTGTTTGGCTGAAAAATTATGTTTAGTTTATGTTTGAACGATAAAAAACAGAAGAGTGCAAAGATTGACAACAAATAGAGTAAAAATCTTTAGTAACGAAAATAATCTGTTGAATATTTTTGTCAATTTTAATAAAATTTCTACTAAATATGTATTGACAAAATATTAATACTATGTTATTCTCTTGAATAAGAAACTGAATCAAAAATAGCTATGAAGAAGTTAAGAGTGTTTAAATCTTTATTAAAATAATTTTATTGTAATTATTTATCTGGGAATATAAGATACATTATATATGCAAAAGATTTAAATATTGATTCTTTAACTATGAACGTTTTTGGAACGCTGAAGTAATACTTTATTTTATTAAATATAATAAGTTTTAAATTGCGAAATAAAATCTTGTAGAGTAAAATCTAATGCCAATACGCGGTACGGAAGTATCGCGTATTGGCAACAAGGAGAAAAATTGT
>JAFXKH010000046.1 GCA_017531795.1 Clostridia bacterium | reverse complement strand
CAAAGGGAGGTGGCACGGCGTTAGCCGTGACGGAGGGATTGTTGCTTCCCTTGTGCAAAGGGAGGTGGCACGGCGTTAGCCGTGACGGAGGGATTGTAACAAAAACAACCCCTCAGTCAGCTTCGCTGACAGCTCCCCTTGCACAGGGGAGCCTTCCAAGCAAGTGTAATACCCCTTTATCTCACAATATGCTATAAAGATACCGCAAGTGCGGTGCGCAAGAATAAATAGAACAAGGAGCAAATATGGCAAAACATTTTGGAGGCGGTTTCGGTGGCGGAATGAATATGAACGCCCTGATGCAACAAGCCCGTAAAATGCAAGAACAGGTTGCGAAAGCGCAACAGGAACTCGACGAAGCGGAAATCGAAGGTACGTCGGGCGGTGGACTCGTTACCGTTACCGTAAACGGACACGGCGCGCTTATTGGCGTTACTATAAAGCCCGAAGCGGTTGATCCCGACGATATTGAAATGCTCGAAGATCTCATTATCGCGGCGTACAACGAAGCATCCGCCGAAGCGGAAGAAATGAAGAACGAAGTTATGCCTGCTGGCGCGAACGGTATGTTCTGACAATGACGTTATCAATCAACAAATTAGCGCATAAATTTTCCAAACTCCCCGGTGTAGGATCAAAGACGGCGATGCGTTACGCTTACGCCGTTATCGGTATGAGCGAAGCGGAAGTAGAAGAGTTTTGCAACGCGCTTACGGACGTTAAGAAAAACGTCAAGTTCTGCGCCGAGTGCGGTAACTTTACCGAAAACGATATTTGCGAACTGTGTCAGAAGCGCGCGAAAGACGTAATTTGCGTAGTGACTTACCCCAAGGACGTCGTAGCGATGGAAAAGGCGCGTTCTTTTGGCGGAGTGTATCACGTGCTTCACGGCGTTATTTCTCCGCTTGAAGGCAAAGGACCGAGCGATATCCGGATTAAGGAACTGCTCTCTCGGTTAGACGGCGTGAAAGAAGTTATCATTGCGACCAATCCCGACGTAGAAGGCGAGGCAACCGCCATGTATATCGCACGGCTTATCAAACCCCTTGGTATAAAAGTCAGCCGAATTGCGCAAGGTATATCCATGGGTAGCGATATCGAGTACGCAGACGAAATGACTCTCACGCGCGCAATCGAATCGCGCATTGAAATGTAAGGTGAGTTATGGATAAAAAAGCATTGTTTAATTTAAGTTACGGGCTTTATCTTATTACGACAAAATCGGGTGAGAAAGCGAACGGTTGTATCGTAAATACGGTCACTCAAATAACGGACACCCCTACCGTAATAGCCGTAGCGGTGAACAAGTCCAACTATACGACGGAACTGATTGCAAACAGCGGTAAGTTTTGCGTTTCCGTGCTCAGCGAAAAAGCGACTTTCGATTTCTTTAAGCGTTTTGGCTTTCATTCAGGACGGGACGTGGATAAGTTTGACAGTTTCCCTTGCGACGAGTTTGACGGACTGCCCGTAGCGAACGATTTTTCGAACGCCTATCTTTCCTGCAAAGTCATAAACACCGTGGATTTCTCCACGCACGTTATGTTCGTTGCCGAAGTCATAGATGCCGTCGTGACGAGCGACGATAAGTCGTGTACTTACGCGTACTATCACGCGAATATCAAGCCCAAACCTCAGCCCGAAGAAAAAAGCAAGGGCTGGCGTTGTAAGATTTGCGGGTACGTTTATGAAGGCGAAACGCTTCCACCCGACTTCATTTGCCCTTGGTGTAAGCATCCCGCCTCAGATTTTGAAAAAATCTGACGTAAATAACCCTAAACAAACTTGACAAGCCACCGCGTATTTGGTATAATGCTGTGGCAAATAAGGAAGCGTATCGAAGTGGTCATAACGAGGCGGTCTTGAAAACCGTTTGGGTTAACAGCCCACGGGGGTTCGAATCCCTCCGCTTCCGCCATAAAAACCAAGACGAACAAAGTTCGATCTTGGTTTTTTTTATGGCGGAAGCGGAGGGTAAGAACCATAAAAATCGCAAGATTTTTATGGTTCGCCTTGCGAGCATGGGAAGCCGAAAAAGTTATAGAACGCCTCTAAAAGCAACTTCGTCGTTTACCAAGGAGTAAACGACGAATATCCCTCCGCTTCCGCCAAATAAGAACTATGATTTTGATACAATAATCGAAGTCATAGTTTTTATTTTTTGCCAAATTTCGCAGTTTCTGGCTCTTTTTTATAAAAATCGAATATTTTATATGACTCAAAGGGGGTCTTCTTGTGATGAACGCAAGAGGGCTCCCTTATTTTTTTATATATTCAAGTAATACAAACTGTTAATTTCTTCTATAAAATGTACTTTTTTTCTAAATTTGTGCACGAATTGCAATGTATTGTGCAAAAATTGCAATTTACAAGACACGGGACGCGGTGATAAAATAACAATGTGATATTTGATACATTGTCTATAAAACTGCTATATCTACAATAAATAGTTGGTTTTAGGAAAGATGTCGAGAGATATCGCATCGCCCTCAAAATGAGAAGGCGATAGTAGTTTTAGGTACCAAGTCCACTTGGACAATAATAAAAAAGGAGAAATATCTATGTTACACAAAAAAGCATTATGGCATGGTTTAACTTACGCCTTCGCGCTTATGTTGATCGTGTCCTGTGTGCTTGCCACAGTACTCGAAGCGAACAGAACTGAAATCGACTCGTTTTTGGGTACGCAGAGCTCCAAAACGGAAAACGTTTCCGGTGATGGCTTGTATACTTCGTTCACGCCTAAGGCAAAGTATATCAAGACAGTGGAAGGCAAGACCTATTTGAACACCAACGCTCTCTTGAAGGATGAGATCCAATTGGGACGTAAAGCAGGTTATGAAGGTTCTGTTCTTTTGAAGAACAACAACGCCCTTCCTTTGGCAAGCGGTTCCAGCGTTACCCTCTTGGGTAAGCGCAGCCACGTTCCTCTCCTCGGTTCCGGCCAAGGTGTTGGCGCCGTTGGTCAGGTCGTTACCTTAGAAAGAGCATTGGGTGGCACGGCTACCAACTTTGCAGAAGATTTCGTAAGCGGTGATTATAGTTCTTTGGATAACTTCCAATTCTCTGAACTTGACATCGAAGGCGCAACCAACAAGGGCGCCGGTGCAGGTTATAAGTTAAACCCCGACATGGTTGCCAAGTATGCCGAATTGACGGCTTCCAATTATAAATGCACCTACAACGACAAGCCCTCTGACTACTGCAACGCCAAAAAGACTATCGGCAAGGAAATTCCCGTTTCCGAGATCAGCAGCGTAAGCCTCAACGGTTATAAGGATGCGGCTATCGTCGTTTTGGGTAGACCCAGCTCCGAAAATTCCGACTTCACCAGACCCGCAGAAGGTCAAAAGGGCCCCCTTGCTATCTCCGATGCCGAAAGAGAAGTTTTGGAATATGCTAAACAAAACTTCAATAAGATCATTGTCATCATCAATACCAACTCTCCTATGGAGATCAAGGAATTGCAAGACGACAATAAAATCGGTGCTATCCTTTGGGTAGGCCATCCCGGTAACTACGGTACTTTGGGTATCGCCGATATCCTTTGCGGCAGAGTTTCTCCTTCCGGAGGTCTTGCCGACATCTACGTGACCGACAATATGTCCGCTCCCGCAATGATGAACTTTGGTAACTATACCTTTACCAACGGTAACGACATCAGGAAAGACGGCGGTAGAGGCAGCAGTACCAAGTACGTTATCGAAGCCGAAGGTATGTACACCGGCTATCGTTACTACGAAACCAGATATAACGATATCGTTTTAGGTCAAGGCAACGCAAACAGCACGAAGGGTAAGACGGGTTCTTACTCTGGCAACTGGAATTATAGCGAAGAAGTTGTTTACAGCTTCGGCTATGGCCTTTCCTATACCAACTTCACCTTTGCTATCCAAAGCGCAAAGAAGGAACAGAAGGCTCACGAAAAGTACACGACGTTCGAGATCAAAGTTACCAACGTCGGTAATACGGCAGGTTCTACTCCCGTTCAAATTTATGCACAAGCTCCCTACACGGTAGGCGGCATCGAAAAGTCTGCCGTTCAACTCGTTGAGTTTGGCAAGACGGAAGTCATCGCTCCTAACTCTTCCACGACCGTAAAGGTTGAAGTCGACTGGCAGAACCTCGCAAGCTATGACATGAACTATGACAACGGCGACGGCACCAAGGGTACCTATATCCTCGATGCAGGCGACTATATGTTCACCGTAGCAAACGGCGCTCACGAAGCTTTGAACAACATCTTGGCTAAACAGGGCAAGACGACCGCCGATGGTATGGATAAGAACGGTAACGCTTCCTTGGTTTATGTAGAAAGCTACAACAACGGCAAGGTAGACGCTTCCACCTTCGGTTATGCTAAGCATGGTACCAAGATCCGCAACCAGATCCCTTACAGCGATTGGAACTACTATGAACCCGGAAAGGTAACCTATCTCTCTCGTGCCGATTGGACGGGTACCTATCCTATCGAATACGTGGATATGACCGTTCCTACTGCCATGATCGACGATATCAAGGGTAAGTACTACACGACTAAGACCAACGAAGACACGTCCGATATCCTTTGGGGTCAGGCCTCCGATTTGAACTTCTACGATCTTGCGAAGGCAGATTACAACGATCCCAGATGGGAAGAAGTTATCAACAAGATGACTCTTGAAGATGCCATCACGATGGCTGCTTACGGTGGTAACACCTTCGCTGCCGCTGAATCCGTAGGCTTCAAGTTCGGTAAGTACACCGAAAATACCGGTAACGGCGTTCAGGCCTATACCCCTGCTAACACGCCCAACGGTTTGGATAAGGATATCTATTGTCCTTGGAGAATTCAGGAAGGCGACAACAACGGGAATATGTCCTTTAAGGTATTCGGTTCCGCTCCTCTCGTAGCATCTTCCTTCAGCCATGAATTGATGTATGAAATGGGTGAACACATGGGTCAACAAGCTGTCATCGTAGGTGTTCCCATTCTCTGGGGTCCCGGTGGTAACACTCATAGACATGCTTACAACGGTAGATCGGGTGAATATTATTCCGAAGATCCTGTCCTTACCGGCGTAGGTTGTATGGAATTTGCAGTAGGCGCAAGAGATAACGGCTTGATCGCATCTCCTAAGCACTATGCATTCAATGACCAGGAAACCAACCGTGTCGGTGTCGCTCCTTTCCTTACCGAACAACGTGCTCGTGAAGTTGAACTTCGTGCATTCCAGATCGCATTCGAAGCAACTAAGTACGACAGAGAACGTGACACCGATACCGGTATGCTCGGTATGATGGTCTCCTTCTCCAAGGTCGGTGCCGTTGAATGTACTGCCAGTGTTGGTATGATCAATGGTATCGCAGTCGGTGAATGGGACTTCCACGGCTACTGCGTAACCGATATCAGCGATGACGGCGATTTGTTCGACTGTATCGTAATGGCTGGTTGTACCGGTTATGATAACCGTATGGTCAGCAACCCTTCTTGGGAAACTCTTTCCAGTAATACCGGTCGTATGAAGATCACCAACTACGGTGTTCCCGTAACGGTCGATCACTATAAGGGCGACAGAGATTTGCAACTTGCATTGAAGGAGTCCGTACATCGTACCCTTTGGACCTTCTGTCAGTCCAACATGATGAACTCCACGAACTCCAGCTCCAGAATCGTCCCCTTGATGACCTGGTGGAGAGCAACGTATATCTCCATGATCATCATCTCCGCAGTCATTTGCGCAGGTTCCGCCGCTATGTATGTGGTTTCCACCATTAAGTCCAAAAAGGAGGAAAACTAATATGTTATCTAAATTAAGAAAGACTTCGTACGTCAATGCAGCCGCTTGCTTGCTTGTGGTAGCCGGTCTCATCTTGGCGATCGTTTCCAACTCTTTCCCCGGTTTCTCCTTCACGTACGCGGCAGGCGTTATCGCTTGCTCCGTGATCGGTTTGTTGGCATTCCCCGCTTCTATCTACTGTGAAGAAAAGTTCGGCACTCACCACTATATCACTTTCATCGTAAAGCTCATCGCTGTCGTTATGATCACTCTTGCTGTGTGTCTCATCGCCGAAACGAGAGCTTCCGATGTAGGCAACCTCTTCACTTGGGATACGCAAAACACCGCAGGCTTCAATGCTTTATATACGAGCATTGCAGCTGCTGCCCTTGATTTGGTAGCCGTTATCGTGTATATCGTAACGAGCTTCTTCGAAGAAAAGAAAGCGTAAAAGCTAAATAACTTATAAGAAAAGATTTCATCTTTCCTAAACTTCAAAGATGGGGCTGTTGCAAATTCAAAAATTGCAACAGCCCCAACTCTATTTTTAGACCATCAAATAACAATTTGAAATATTTTTTTGTTAATTAGTTGTTTTTCGATATTTTTGGCAATACAAAACTAAGGGGGTGTTGATAACTCCCTTTTTCGTTTTTTATTTTACGTTAAGCCACTTCTTTTAACTCGAATAAATCTTTGCCAAATCGTGCGGTTTCTTTACGATTTTTTAATTTTAATATATTAAAGGCAAATGCCAACAGGAAAAATTGTGTTTCCGTCTTACGTTTTCCCCTTGTTAAAAAACGTCTGAAGTTCATATCTTGCTTTATAACTCCGAATGCTCCCTCTACTTGTATAGATCGGGTCATTCTCAATTTTGTTCCTTCTTCACTTATGATATTTTGCAGTGACTCTTTCCGCTGTTCCATAAATCTTAACGATACTTTTATCTCTCTATAATGATTCTTGGATTTGTAGCATTTATCTTTATATGGACATTGTGTACAACTCGTTGTCCTATAACGCCTATATTCTACAACATATTCGTTCCTCGTTTTTCGTTCTGTTTTATACTCAAAATAGAGTTTCTCTCCATTAACGCAAGTAAAGCTATCCGTTGTTTTGTCATATCTCATACTTTCTGTATGAAAAGGGTTGCTCTTATATTTGAACAATAATCCTGTTCCTGAATTAAGTAGTCTTTGTGAGGACGTGTTTGGGGATGGCTGAAAATTGAATTGAGAAAAATAAAAAGGGTTCACTTCATTGCAAGTGAATCCTAATTTTTTTAAGTTGAACCCATTTTTTAGGAAATGAACCCATTTCTTGGCTCGTCTTGGATTGTATCATTTTCTCGCATCTTTCACATCAAAAAAGGACACCTTGGGGTGTCCTTTTTTGATGGCGCAATCGGAGGGTAAGAACCATAAAAATCGCAAGATTTTTATGGTTCGCCTTGCGAGCACGGGAAGCCGAAAAAGTTATAGAACGCCTCTAAAAGCAACTTCGTCGTTTACCAAGGAGTAAACGACGAATATCCCTCCGCTTCCGCACCGACAGGTGTTCTTTCTCTCACGAACAGAGGGTAAGAACCATAAAAATCGCAAGATTTTTATGGTTCGCCTTGCGAGCACCTTAGGCGGTCATTATATCATCCCCGTTTTCTTGTTGCCTTTACGGAAGGTGAATATAATCCGTCCGTTATTGTGGACTGTTGTGCGGTGAGCGGTGGCGTGGAAACGGTTATCACTCCATTATAGTAATAAAACAAGCCTTTTTATGCAGAATTAACTTGCAATGAAATGAAAAATATGCTAAACTTGACTCAAAGAAAATTTTTCGAGGAAAACTGATGGAAGGACAGAGAGAAAAGCTGGGAAGCCGATTGGGTTTTATACTTCTCAGCGCAGGTTGCGCGATAGGCATAGGTAACGTTTGGAAATTTCCGTACGTCGTGGGCGAAAACGGCGGTGGTTTTTTCGTATTGATATACCTTCTTTTCCTTATCGCTATGGGCGTACCTATCTTGACGATGGAGTTCGCTCTCGGCAGAGCAAGTCAGAAAAGTCCCGTTCGGCTTTATCAACAACTGCAAAAGAAAAATCATAAGTGGCACTTGCACGGTTACGTGGCGTTTGGCGGAAACGTACTGTTAATGATGTTCTATACGACGGTGTCAGGCTGGCTTCTTCAATATTTCGTAAAAATGGTATCGGGGCAGTTCAACGGGCTGGACTCGTCGGGAGTAAACGCAGTCTTTACGCAAATGCAAGCCAATCCTGGTATGCAGATACTTTTCACGGGCATAGTAATCGTCGTCGGCTTTCTCGTTTGCGCGTTCGGTGTAAAGAACAGTCTGGAACGAATAACGAAGTTTATGATGCTCGCCCTTCTTGGCATAATGGTAGTGCTGGCAGTACAAGGATTTTTTCTTGAAGGCGCAGGGGAAGGACTTGCTTTTTATCTCGTTCCGAACTTTGAAAAAGTGGCGGAAGTCGGAATTTTCAACGTCATCACGTCAGCAATGAGTCAGGCGTTCTTTACGCTCAGTCTTGGACTCGGTTCAATGGCGATATTCGGAAGTTATCTGAAAAAGGACAGATCGCTCCTGGGCGAAGCGGTTAACGTGGCCGTGCTCGATACCTTCGTCGCAATCGTTGCAGGTCTTATAATATTTCCCGCTTGCTTTACGTTCAACAATGGAGAAGTGGGCGCAGGTCCTCCGCTTATTTTCCAGACCTTTCCGATGGTATTCAACAATATGCCTCTCGGACAGCTGTGGGGGAGTTTGTTCTTCCTTTTCCTGACCTTTGCCGCGCTCTCTACCGTCTTCGCCGTGTTTGAAAACATAATAGCCTGCGTTATGGATATGACCGGCTTGTCGCGACCACTAACCTGTATAATCTGTCTTGTAGGTATATTCATATTAAGTCTGCCTTGCGTATTCGGGTTCAATATATGGTCGGGCTTTCAGCCTTTCGGAGAGGGCAGTTCGGTACTTGACCTTGAAGACTTTATCGTATCCAATCTTCTCCTGCCCATCGGTTCTTTCGTTTTCTGCATTTTCTGCGTAAGTAAGTTCGGCTGGGGCTGGGATAATTTTATCGAAGAAGCGAATATAGGCAAGGGCAGGAAAATAAAAAAGTGGATGAAAGTCTATATGAAGTATATTCTTCCCTTACTTCTGCTTGCAATGATAGTCGTGAGCATCGTGACTTTCTTTTTGTAAACAAACACCACACAAAAAACATCGCATAAAAAAACCACACAAAAAAATCGCCCCATTTTATGACGGGGCGATTTTTTGTTGCGACAAAAGCGAATAATATATTTATAATACTCGGCGAGTTTAATGAATTGATTGGGAGAGAATAATTATAATAGCTCGGCGAGTTTAATGAATTGATTGGGCGAAAGGCGTTCGCCACGCACGGACGGATCAAGACCGAGAGCCATAAGCGCAGACGAAATTTTCGCCTTGTCGTACCCTGACGAAGCAAGACAATTAGAGAGCGTTTTTCTCCGCATAGCGAAAGCAGACTTAACGACAGCGCGCACCTTTTCATCACGAACGGCGTTAAGTACTTCAATATGGGCGACAGCAGAATCCACGTTGGGTGGCGGAGAGAACATCTGCCTGCCGACGATACGCGTAATTCTCGGTTTGCCCGATAACTGACAGGACACGCTAAGTACGCCGTAATCTTTGCCACCGGGCGGAGCAACGATACGCTCAGCGACTTCTTTCTGCACCATTACGGTCACGCTTTCGCAACGCTCGTCTTCAAGAAAACGGAAAAGTACGGGTGTGGTGATATAATAGGGCAGATTGGCAACCGCCTTGAACTTTCCCGGAATAACTTCGGGCGAACTTTTCATAAAATCTCCGAAGATCACGGTAAGGTTGGGAAACTCCGCTTCAAGCGGACGGAGATATTCTTCCAGACGGGTATCAATCTCGAAAGCAATCACTCTCGCTCCCGTCTGAGCAAGCGGACGGGTGAGCGCGCCCATACCAGCGCCCACTTCCACGACTGTATCGCTTGGCAAAACTCCTGCGTCGGCGACTATTGCCGAAAGCAAGTTTTTGTCCGTTAAAAAATTCTGCCCGAGAGCATGCGAGTGCTTGAATTCCATACGTATACTATACTATATTTTTTTGATTGTGTCAACCTTTATTCTTGCGCTACCTTTGGCTCGAAAGAATAAAGAGCGTTCACAAAAGAAACGAAAACGTACTTTTCTGAGTCGTATTTATAAAAAAATCTTGACAAATATAAGACAAAGGTTTATAATTAAAATGCGGGTGGTAAATAAGGAGATAAATTACTAATAATGAAAAAACTGCGCGAATTGAGGGAAAAACACGCAATAATAAAAAATTTGGCGGAGTGGCAAAAGACCGTTTGGTATCCCGCCTTTTTTGCTTTGTTAGGGCTTTTTTCTTCTGTTTTCGGTATGGCAGTTTATATCCCCATATTTTGGGTAATGACGGCTCTAGTGGTATTTTCCGCGCTCTTTTGCGACGATTTGAAAGTCCTTCTCGTTCCGCTTATTATCGCTTATTATTGTATAGGTCTGGACGTTGAGTACAACGAAATTATGGCAAACGAAAACGTTCTTGCTACCTTCCACCCTGCAGGACTTGCCAATCTTCTTGCTTGCGGTGGGGTAATGTTCTGCGCTCTTGCATACAGATTCGTAGTATCGGGCGTGTTCCGTGACGCTTATCGCAAGCGCGGTATATTCTCTTTCGGGCTGTTTGCCGTTGTGGTGGCGTGTCTGACGAACGGTATATTCTCTCCCGAGTGGCAACTGAGCAATCTTGCTATCGGATTTATGGAGGCGGCAGGATTTGGCATAGTATACTTTATCGTACTTGCAATGACGGATAAGACGGCAGATAGCGTAGCGTACGCTTGTAAAGTAACGGCCTGTCTGGGCTTTCTCATTTGCGGTCAGATACTCGTTCTTGCTCTGCGCTTGAACGCCGACGGCGTGCTCTTTGTTTTTGACGAATTAGGCAATATTATTGGAATCAACCGCAGTCTGGCAGTATTGCCTTGGGGCGTGTTTAATCTCGTGGGCGCAGTGCTTGCTGTATGCGTTCTCGCCACGCTCTATCTTGCGCATAACAGACGTTATCCCGTACTGTCCTATCTTTCCGCAATAGTGATGTATATGTTCGTCGTCTTTACAAACGGTCGTACGGCTATACTCATTGGCGGTAAAGTTTTCGCCGTATATTCGGTCGTGCTTTGCGTTAGCGGTAAGAACCGCAAGGTCAATCGCATAATTACGGCAGGATTTATTGGCGTACAACTCGCTCTGTTCTTTATTCTCGTCGCCGTACTCGGAGGCTTTAACGAGTTCGGTCAATGGTTCGCTGAGGTATTCCGCTTCGAATCGGCAGATAGCGGAAGGTTTGTGCTTTGGAAAGACGGCTTGTTTGATTTCACCCGCGCGCCCGTGTTCGGCGTAGGCTTTTTGGACGGCGGTTACGCTGTGCCAATGGGCAATGCGTTCAGCGGATTTTATCATAACGTAATCGTGGAAGTGTTGGGTGCGATGGGCATAATCGGCGCGCTTGCAGCAATCGTCCACTTAAAGAATTGGTTTGAAGTCACCGTACGCAGATATAACGCAAACAAACTTCTCGTTTGTCTGATCCCGATGCTTATTCTTATGATGAGCATGCTTGATAACTTCGTATGGTATCTCAACGTACAGATCTTGTACGGCGTGTTTCTTGCTCTTGCGGAGCGCAAACTCGAAGACGCGCGAGAAGAAGCAATTGCGGATATTAAGCCCGTTCGAGCAAAGCCGAGAGTGGTTTTTACCTTCGTTGAAGCAGGCAAGGGGCACATAATCCCCGTCCGCGCCGTATGCGACGCCTTTAAGGCAAAGTACGGCGACTGCGCCGAAGTGGTAGAATCGCATTTCTATACCGAAACGGAAAACCCCAAACTGATTGATTTTGAAAAAGGCTTCGCGCTTGCCGTCAAGATTCAGAGCCGTCACGCCATACTTGGCAAACTCTGTAATCTTGGCAATTTCCTTGCAGGCGATGCTTTGGCGCAAGAGTGGTTAATGGCTATTACGCCGGGCGGTATAGTGACCAAAAAACTTGGCATAGAGCGTATGAAAGAACTTGACGCTGATTTCGTATTCACCGCGCATTGGTCTACGGCATATTACGCCAAGCATTTGAAAGACCGCCCGTACGTGATGATGTTCTGTCCCGATGCTTACGCCAACGGTATGTTTAATATGGACTGCAACGAACTTCTTATGCCTACCGAGGCAGGCTACCGCGACGTAGTAGGTCGCCGACTTTACGCAGGCGGTAACGTGACCGAAGTTCCTTTTCCCATACGAAGCACAGCAGAAGAATATCTCCACTCAAAAGCAGAGTTCCGCGCAAGTCTGGGCATATCTTCCGACAGTTTCGTAATTACGTTATGCGACGGCGGTTACGGGCTTGCCAATCTTGAACGCACCGCAATCGCGCTCAGTCAGGCAAAAGAAGATATTACCGTAATCGCGCTGTGCGGAACGAACGAAGAATTGAGAGAACGTCTTGAAAATCTTGCCACCTCGCCCACCGTGCGCATTATTCCCGTTGGTTACTCTGACGACGTACTTGGGTATATCGCTTGCGCCGACCTGTTTATGGGCAAGGGCGGAGCGAACTCAATGGCAGAGCCCGCTTACTTCGGTGTCCCCGTCATTATTACCAAGTGCATAACGTATATCGAAAAGGGTATGAAAAAATATTACGTAAACAAAGTGGGTGGCGCGCTCTTTATCCCCGATCCCGAAAAAGCAGGGCAGAAAGCAATAGAATTCGCGCGGGATCGAGATAGCTTGAAACCGTACGCTGAGCGTATGCGTTCGCTCAGAGAGGGCTACGGCGCGGATAAAATAGCCGACCTTATTTGGGAACGCTTGCAAAATTTACCGAAAAGATCAGACTAAACCTTGTAAGGTTGACGAAAAGATTGACAACCGAGCGAAGGTATGGTATTATATAACTTATGAAAAAGAAATTATTAGCAATTATATTGAGCATTATGCTCCTTGTTCTGTCCGTGACGGCTCTTGCCGCTTGCGCACCGCAGGGCGATACAAAGACGGAGTATCCTTATTATTCGTTCACTCTCGACAGTACGGGAAAGGGACTTATTCTCGACGTGTCCAATAAAAGCCTTTTGCCTTCGGGTGAACTGACCTTGCCGAGAGAGAGTTATTTTTATTCTAGCAAAGCAGGCGAAGCAAAGACCGAGCACGCAGAAGCGCTCCCCGTAGTAGGCATAGCGGACGGCGCGTTCAAGCAAATGGGCGCAATCACTTCCGTCGTTATTCCGAACAGTTATTTTACTATCGGCGAATACGCTTTCGCTGACTGCAAAAATCTCAAAACAGTAACCCTTTCGCCCAACGTGGAAGTTCTTTCCAAGCACGTTTTCGACGGTTGCAACGCCCTTGTTTCGGTACTTGACGACACTTCCGATACTTATATCGCAGGTATAAAGAAGATTGACGATTACGCTTTTGCATCCTGCCTTGCCCTTAGAGAACTGACCTTCTCTTACGACAAGAGCGGTTATAGCATTGGCGAGCGCGCTTTCTATTATACTATCAGCCTTCGCGAGTTTGATACAAACAAGACCTTAGAAGACGAAACGAAGGTTTCTGCATCAAGCGTGGGAAGTAAGGCTTTTGAAGGTTGGCAAGCAACGCAGGAAGTAAAATATTCTTCTGACAGCGGTTGGGCTGACGATTGGGATAGCGCAAGCAATGCCAAATTCACCAAGAAATAATTATTAAAGAAATAATTATTAAAAATTTTATTAAATAAAATATGAAAATACCAAGTCCCCGAAACCTTGGATAAAAAACGGAGGTTACCTTGAAAGTAACGAAATTTATCGTAAGAGCGGGAGTTATTTCCGCTCTTTATGCTTGTTTGTGTATACTGTTTGCATTTTCGTCCTTTTCGACGAGCCTTATTCAGATTCGCATAAGTGAAATATTGACAGTATTGCCTCTTTTTATGGGCGAATCAATAATCGGACTGTGGATAGGCTGTATGGTGGGAAATATTCTCAGCGGTAGCCTGCTTGATGTTTTCGTAGGTTCTACCGCCACGCTTATTGCAGGACTGATGACTTACGCCGTGGGTAGACTCGTTCGCCACCGCGCGCTTAAAGTAGTGCTTGGCGTGATACCGCCCGTCGTTGTCAACGCATTTATAGTACCTCTTTCGTACACCGTCTTTATTGGCGCAGGCGCGGAAGTGTATATACTTCAAACGTTATGGGTTTTTATCGGTCAGGCGATAACGCTGAGCGCAGGTGGTGTGCCTTTCGCTCTTACTTTGCAAGCCAAATTTTTCAATAAGAGAACGCCTATGAAAGAAATAAAAGAAAAGACAAACGCAAAAGGTCAAACGCTCGAAGAATTTTTGAGCGAGTATAATCCGAGCGATTGGAAACACCCGTCCGTGACCGCCGACTGCATAATCTTGTCGCAGGGCAAAGTCCTTCTCGTCCGCCGTGGTAATCATCCATGCATAGGCGAACTCGCTTTCCCCGGTGGTTTTTGTGAAGAAGGGGAAAGCGCGGAAAGCACCGCGATCAGAGAGCTCGAAGAAGAAACGGGCGTTAAAGGCGTGCCCTGCCGTCAACTTTATACCGTGTCCACGCCGAACAGAGATCCGCGTGATTGGACCATAACCGTTTGTTATTATGCCGTAATTGACGAGCCGTGCGTGGCGAAGGGGGGTGACGATGCTTCAAGCGCGGATTTTTATGAATACTTGATCGGCGGTGACGACGACTTAACGACACTCGAACTGTCGGGCAAGGATGGAAAAACGACGACCACTTTGCGCGTAAAAAGGGACGTTTTTGGCAGAATAGACGTCAACGCCACCCAAATACTCCAAAATGGTATGGCGTTCGACCACGCAAAACTACTTTTGCTTGCGGTGGAAGAAATTGCTCGCTATGAGTAATGCTTAGAGCGGTGCGGACTTTTTATGCAAATCGGAAAAAAAGCGATTGTGAAAGAGCGCGATTGAATCAATAATGTGACAAATCGGTGATAATTTTTTGATAAAATTTTCAAAAAAGGTATTGACAAAGTGAAAAAAGTGTGTTATATTATGAATACAAAACGTGACCACCAATCTTCATGTGCTTGCGTTCATCACCATCATCACCATATCGTAAGCATTTTCTCCTAAAAACACAAAGACGACCTATAAGGTCGTCTTTGTGTTTTTATACATATCCCGAAAAACGCTTTATTTTTATAAGGAATTATTATATAATACGGTTGTGAATACGTCTTATGAAAATTGCAGAATATGTCCGCGCGAGTGCGGAGTTAACCGACGTGAAAAAAGCGGTTACTGTGGCGCAAAGGACAGGGCGATCGTGTCGCTTGCTACCTTGCATTTTTGGGAAGAGCCGTGCATAAGCGGTGACAAGGGAAGCGGAACGGTCTTTTTTTCGGGCTGTAATCTTCGTTGCAATTATTGTCAGAACGCCGAAATTTCACGCGCGCTCGTGGGCGAACCGAAAACGGCGAGCGAACTTGCCGATATATTTCTTAGCCTTCAAAATATGTCCGCGCATAACGTCAATCTCGTTACCGCCACTCCTTATCTTCCCACCGTAATCGAGGCTCTGTCCAAGGCAAAGGAAAAAGGGCTGAAAATTCCCGTCGTTTATAATACGGGCGGTTATGAAAAGGTTGAGGCTGTGCGCGCGTTAGAAGGGAAAGTGAACGTATATCTGCCCGATTTTAAGTACGTCACGGGCGACCTTGCCAAAAAATACTCGCAAGCGGAAGATTATCCGAGTATAGTCATAAACGCCATTGATGAAATGGTCAGGCAAGTAGGCGCGCCACGGCTTGAAAACGGGATCATCAAAAGCGGAGTTATTATCCGCCATCTCGTACTGCCGGGGCATAAGGACGAAGCGCAAAAAGTCCTGCGCCTTATCGCTGAGCGTTGGGGAAAGGACGTTTTTGTCAGCATAATGCGACAGTATACGCCCGACTTCGCCACCGCCGATTGCGACCTGACTCGTCGTGTGACTTCGTACGAATACAACGCCGTCGCAAACGAAGCCCTGCGCCTTTGCATAAACGGTTTTACGCAGTCAGCCGAAAGCGCAACGAAAGCGTACACTCCCGACTTCACAAAAAAATATAAATAAAAACGATAATTGATTTATTTAGAAAAAGCCAATCCCAAACGTAAACTTGTTATAACTCCATTTGTATAAGTACGCCAAACGATTTATTTGACTTGGAAAATAACACACAAACAGCAAAGACATAGGTCTTTGCTGTTTTTTCTTAGCATACAATATAAGCGTGAAAAAAGTTTTTTCCGTGACGATGACGGGGGTAGGGAGTATGGTCGGAGCAGGGTTTGCAAGCGGACAGGAACTCGCAACCTTTTTCGGCTGGCACCCTTCGCCTTTCGTCCCTATAATCTGTGGTCTGCTCGTGTTCGTATTCACGGCGATACTTCTTTTCGTTGGCAGAAAAACGGGCGGACTGGATATGAACGAAACGAACGCGTTACTCTTCGGTAAAGTGGGCGCGTTCGTGGATTTGATTATGCTCGGCAATGCGGTCATAGTGTTGTCTGCAATGATAGCGGGCATGGACGAAACGCTATTTGGACTTTTTGGCGCGCGCCTGCCCTACGGCGTACTTTCCTGCCTTATCGGGATAATAGTGCTACGGCGGGGTAACGAGGGGTTGCTTTCAGCGTGTTCGCTCGTCGTACCCTTCATTATCGCAGTAATGGGATACGTCTGTCTGACGAGTGACCTGTCTTTCGGCGCGTTTTTACCCGAAAGCATACCGAGCGCATTTACTTACGTTTCAATGAACTTGCTTCTTTCGGCAGGCGTACTTATGAAACAGGGAAATCTCTCAAAAAGGGAAGTATGGCTGTCCTCTGCGCTTTCCGCTGTTATCATATCCGCGCTTATCGCTCTTGCTACCGCTTCTTTGTCGGGCGCGTCGCAAATGGAACTGCCCTTGCTGTCGCTTGCGGATAACGCCATTACGAGCGCGCTATACTACGTTTGTATGGCGATAGCGGTGTTTACGACGATGCTGAGCGCGTTATCCCTTATCGGCAAAAAAAGAGAAGCAAACGGATTGCGAATGCTTCTCTTTTCTACCCTTGCCACTCTCGTCAGCACGGCAGGTTTCCGCGCCGTCGTCGAAGTACTTTACCCGATAATAGGTGTTATCGGTCTATCTTATCTTCTTCGAGCGTTTATGTTTGTCGCGGGAGTGCCACAGTTTTTCGGCAAGCGCGGTTATGCCGTACATACCGCCGGCAAGCGCGCACAGCGTAACCGTAACAGTCATAACGAGATCGGTGCGGAAAACCTGACCGCCGTACACGATAAGGTAGCCCAGACCTGCGCCCGAAACGAGATACTCTCCCATAATCGTACCTACCCACGCCAACCCGACGTTGATTTTCGCAACGGATAGAAAGGTAGGGAGAGCAGAGGGGAGTACGGCAAGTTTCAAAATCTGAAAACGCTTCGCGCCCATTGAGCGCAGGAGTAAAATCTTGCTTGCGTCGGTGGCGCATAATCCTTCCAGCACGGAGATAACCGTTACGATTATGCAAATCATCACCGCCATAAGCACGATGGCTTTTACGCCTGCGCCCACCCAAATTATGATAAGCGGTCCAAGCGCGATTTTAGGCAGAGCGTTCAGCACGACGAGATAGGGCTGAGCGACCTTTCGCGCGCTGTCGGATAACCACAGGAGTATGGCTATAACGCTACCGCCGAGCATGGATATAGCAAACCCGATCACGCACTCGGCAAGCGTTACGCCGACGTGGTAGAAGAACTCTCCGCCCATAGCAAGGTCGATAAAGGTCGTTACGATTCGCGAGGGAGAACTCGTGAAAAACACGTCCAGCACGCCGATAGCCGAGAAAAGTTCCCACGCGCCGATTAAGGCGACGAGCAGTCCTATCTGCCAGAGTTTGATTATTGTTTTTCTCTTTCTGACTCCGAGAAGATATCTTTCGTGCGGAGTCGTTGTCTTTCGTTTCATAAAGCCTCCGTCAGTTTTTAAGTTCTTTCCATATCGCATCCGTAAGGTCGTTCGCCGTACCGTCAGTTCGTCGCTCGTTTGGAGAAGAAGAGCGTGGCGCATCGAAAATCCGCTTAACGACGGCAGGTCTTGCCGACAGCACGACGATTTTGTCCGCAAGCGCGCAAGCCTCTGTTACGTCGTGGGTTACGAATAACGCCGTCACGCCTTCTTGCTTAATAATTTCGGTTACGCTATCTCCCACGTCTATTCTCGTCTGATAGTCAAGCGCGGAAAACGGCTCGTCAAGAAGCAGGACTTTGGGGCGGAAAGCGAGCGTGCGTATAAGCGCAACCCGTTGTCGCATACCGCCGGACAGTTGTTCGGGCATACTCCTTGCAAACTCGCCCAAGCCGTACTTTACGAGCAAAGAGTGAGCGTAACGCTTGTTTTCTTCGGTAAGCATTTTACGCACTTTAAGCCCCAGCCATACGTTTTTTTCAATCGTGAGCCACTCGAAAAGGGTATCCCTTTGAAGCATATATCCGACGTTTCCCGACGGCGCGCTAACCGCTTTGCCGTCCAGCGTAATGCTTCCCGACGTAATAGGGATAAGACCGCATACCGCCGAAAGCACGGTGGTCTTACCGCACCCGGACGGCCCGACGAGAGCGACGAACTCACCTTTTTCCACGCCGAAAGTCACTCCTGCGAGCGCTTCGGTTTCCCCCTCGGCGGTGTGGTAGGAAAGATATACGTCTTTAAGCGAGAGCATTTCCATACTTATTTTACGATTTCCTTTGCAATGGAATTGTCTACGATATCCGCAAACGCCACGTCCTTGGTCAGTTCGCCTGCGTTACGCATAATCGCTTTGAGCGCGTTTAATGATGCTTCGGTCATAACGGGCGTAGAGCACCAGGTGTCGTTTTCATTATAACTGTCTACGGCAATGGCAAGACTGGCTTCGGTCATACCTTCGAAAGAGGGCGCGAGCGCTTTCGCTACGACGGCAGAACTTTGGTTCATCACGTAACGATATCCTTCCATCACCGCTTCAAGAAACTTCTTGGCTACGTCACGGTTGTTTTTCAGATAACTCTCTTTTGCGCAGAACGCCGTATACGGCACTTCGCCACTCTCTTTGCCTACGCTCGCTACGATATAACCTTTGCCTGCCTGCTCGTACTCGGTAGCCGTCGGCTCAAAAAGGGTAGTGTAGTCCACCGTATCGTCCGACTCGAATACGCTCGCCATCATATTGAACGCGACTTTGGTATTGATAACCGTTCCGTCCACGCCGTCGTACAGCCCGTATCCGTTCATTATATACTGCATAGTCATAGCAGGAACACCACCCGTTCTGCCAGCAAGTACGTGCTTGCCTTTAAGGTCCGTCCACTTGAACGTATCCGCTTCGTCCTTCTTTGAAACGAGATAAGAGCCGTCGCGCTTGGTGAGTTGACCAAACACTTTCAGACTGTCTGACATTTCTTCCGAATAAATAACTCCCTCCGGCCCCATAAGCCCAATATCTGCGCTGTTAGACACGAGAGAAGCGGTTACTTTATCAGCGCCACCGCCGTTAGTCAGTTCTACCGTCAGCCCACGCTCGGTAAAATAGCCGTTATTTATCGCTACGTACAAAGGCGCGTAAAAAATGGAATGAGTTACTTCGCATAGACGTATTTTGTTGGCGTTGGAGCAACCCACCAAAGTAAAAGGCATAACCATCATTATTGCGACGAATAACGTCGCTAAAAACTTCTTCATTACTTCCTCCTTAAACGGTTTTATACGTTATAATATGCAAAAAACAGAGAAAAGGTTTATTTTGAAGCGATTGGTTTTGTTGGGTTTGCGAAAGAAATGCGCGTAGGCGGAACGGACGGATAAAGTCCGTCGCGTTAGTTTTATTATTAAAATTGCCACTATGAAAGAATATTCGTAAAATTCCTTGCAATTAGCGTGAAATAGTGGTATAATTTTCTCTATGGATACAACTTTTGACCCGAAACGATTTGAAAAACGGTTATACAAGAAATGGACGGATAATAAATATTTCTCCGCCAAGGTAAATAAAGAGAAGAAACCCTTCACGATTATGATGCCTCCCCCCAACATTACGGGGCAACTGCATATCGGTCACGCGCTTACGATGACGGTGCAGGATTCAATCGTGCGCTATAAAAGGATGAAAGGCTACGAAACCTTGTGGCTTCCCGGAACGGACCACGCTTCTATCGCTACCGAAGTCAAGATTATTGACAAGCTCACAGAAGAAGGCGTTACGAAAGAAGAATTGGGCAGAGACGGCTTTTTGAAGCGCGCCTTTGAGTGGAAAGCGCAGTACGGCGGTCGCATCGTCGAACAGTTAAAATATCTCGGCTCGTCTTGCGATTGGGACAGACTGGCGTTCACTATGGACGACAATCTTTCGCGCGCGGTAAAGGAAACCTTCGTGCGCTATTACGAGAAAGGCTGGATTTATCACGGCGCAAGAATAATCAATCAATGCCCGGGCTGTAAAACGGCTATTTCGGATGCCGAAGTAGAATACGAAACGGAAGAAGGCTTTTTCTGGCACATTCGTTATCCCGAAGAAAACGGCGGTGAGGGCGTAGTCGTTGCAACTACCCGTCCCGAAACCCTGCTCGGTGATATGGCGGTAGCCGTACACCCGACGGACAAGCGTTACGCCTCGCTCGTTGGAAAACGCCTCGTCCTTCCGCTTACGGACAGAACTATCCCCGTCGTTGCCGACGAATACGTTGATTCTTCGTTTGGTACGGGCGCAGTTAAGATTACGCCTGCTCACGATCCCAACGACTTTGAAGTCGGACTCCGCCATAATCTCGAAATTATGCGCGTAATGGACGACAGCGGTCATATGAACGAACTTGCAGGCAAGTACGCCGGTATGGACAGATACGAAGCGAGAAAGGCTATGGTAGCCGACCTTGAAGCGCTCGGACTGCTCGTGAAAATCGAACCGCATACGCATAACGTCGGACATTGCCACCGTTGTCACTCGGCAATCGAGCCTATCGTTTCCAAGCAATGGTTCGTTAAGATGAAGGAACTTGCTCAGCCTGCTATCGACGTAGTAAAGAGCAGAGAACTCCGTTATATTCCCAAACGTTTTGAAAAGAACTACTTATATTGGATGGAGAACATCCGCGATTGGTGTATATCCCGTCAGCTTTGGTGGGGACACCGTATCCCCGTGTTCTATTGTGACGACTGTGGCGGTGAGTTCGTCAGCCGTGACGACCTTAAAGTCTGCCCCACGTGCGGAAAGCCCGTTCGTCAGGACGAGGATGTTCTCGATACCTGGTTCTCGTCTGCGCTCTGGCCTTTCTCCACGCTCGGCTGGCCGGACAAAACCCCCGATCTTGAATATTTCTATCCCACCGACGTGCTTGTGACCGCGTACGACATAATCACTTTCTGGGTGGCGCGTATGATATATTCGGGCTTAGAGTTTATGGGCGAAAAGCCGTTCAAGGACGTACTTATTCACGGACTCGTGCGCGACGAATTGGGCAGAAAATTATCCAAGAGTCTGGGCAACGGTATTGATCCGCTTGAAGTCATTGACAAAGTCGGCGCGGACGTTCTGCGTATCTCCCTTGTTTCGGGCGTATCGGCAGGCGGTGACATCAAGTATTCGGATAAAAAGCAGGAAGGCTACCGCAACTTTATGAATAAGATTTGGAACGCCTCCCGTTTCGTACTTATGAACGCCGAAGGAGTGGATATACTTCCTATCGAGAAAGTAAAACTCACGCTTGCAGATAAGTGGATAATCACTCGCTTGAACTCGGCAATATCTGACGTAACCAAATATATGGAGCGTTATGAAGTCGGTCTTGCCGCAAACAGAATATACGACTTTGTATGGAGCGAGTTCTGCGATTGGTACGTTGAACTTTCCAAAGTATCGCTGTATTCGTCGGACGAGAAGAAACGTCAGGCAACGCTCAGCGTTTTGACGAGAGTACTTCGCGATATTCTCAAACTTGCTCATCCTATCATACCTTTTATTACCGCGGAAATATACGACAGCCTGCCCGAAGAAGTAAGGGATGCCGAAGACGTAATGATTTCAGACTATCCTTCCGCAAAAGCATTGAAAAACAGACGGGTAGACGCGCGCAAAATGGAAGCGATTATGGACGCAATTAAGCGCGTGAGAGCAATCCGCGCGGAAATGGGCGTAAAACCCTCCCGTCGCACGAGCATATACCTGAAACCGAGCGATATTATCGGTAAGCGCACGAAAGAAGCAGGCGAGTATCTCGTTAAGCTTGCGAGTGGCTCCGACTTCGCCGTGGTGACGGATAAGCCAAGCGACTGCGCAACCGTCGTTACTGCGCTGGGCGAAATATATCTCCCGCTTGGCGAACTTGTAGACTACGAAAAAGAAATAGCCCGTCTTGGCGGAGAACTCAAAACGGCGCGTGACGAACTTGCGCGCGCTCAGGGTAAACTCGCAAACGAGAAATTCGTTTCCAAAGCGCCCAAAGCCCTCGTAGATGCGGAAAAAGAAAAAGTAGAAAAATATTCCGAGCGCATAGCGTTACTCGAAGACAAAATCGCAGAAATGCAAAAAGCCTCGGCAAACTAATGGATAATAGGCGGAAAACCGCAATAAGGAGTGAATATGATAAAATACAAAGTACTCGGAATGCATTGTGAAGATATGCGTTTCAGACTGAACGTAGTAAAGGCAGAACCTCAGACTAAGTTCGAGATTAAGCCCGAATTCAACAGACAGTTGAAGAAGATTAAGGAGTTTCCCAAACGTCGTATAATCGAAATGACGGTTAAGATGATTGGCACGGAAACGGATCCCAAGCCCTTTGACCTCGCTATAAGAATGGTGGCGGTTTTTGAGCTTGAAGAAGAAATCTGGCTCGCAGAAGACGAAAAAGAATTCGTGCAGGCGGCGACTCGCTCAGCCTTCCCTTATCTGCGTAGCGCAATCACCAACCTGACCGCAACTGCAATGATAAATCCGCTTATTCTCCCCCCGCTTGACGGCGCAACGCTTTTCCACGACGATCAACCCCAAGCGTAATAACCAAATACTCATAAATATTAAAATAGCGTTGTAAGTATGGGCTAAGCCCAAACCCTTATAACAAACATAAAGAGCAAATACGCAAGACAAAAAATCTTGTGTGTCTGCTCTTTTTCTGTTGGTTTTATTGATGAATTGCAACAATGTGCCGTTAGGCACAATTCATGCCGAAGGCAATTCATTGCGTATTCTTCGTCCTGTGACCTTAAATTTTATACAATAACTTTTTTATTATTCGTTATTACCAGTTGACATTTGTTCTTATATAAGATATAATAAAATTACGAAAAACGGGGAAATATTCCTTAAAAACGAAACGGTGGTTTGTTTATGGAAATTAAAAGAGATTTTTATTTACAAAAGCTTATTGATAGAGAAAATAATGGTTTAATAAAAATAGTTACAGGTATAAGACGCTCAGGTAAATCATATTTGCTGAACACGATCTTTTGTAATTATCTTAACGAAAAAGGTGTTGATAACGACCATATTATAAAAGTCGCGCTCGATTCAGAAGAAAGTTTACCGCTTTTAGAACCTATGGCGCTCACTAATTACGTTAAAGATCGTATTAAAGACAATAAACTTCATTATATAATTCTTGACGAAATTCAAAAGGCAACCAACTTCGTGGCAATACTGAACGGCTTTTTAAGGCTTCCAAACGTGGATATTTACGTTACGGGAAGCAATTCCAAATTCTTATCGTCAGATATTGTAACTGAGTTTCGTGGACGTGGCGACGAAATAAGAATGTATCCACTCTCTTTCTCTGAATTTTATTCGGTTTATAACGGCAGAGTAGAAAAAGCGTGGAAAGATTACTATACTTTCGGTGGTTTACCGCTTGTTTTGCTTCAAAAGAGTGACGAAGCGAAAATGAACTACCTTTCGGGGCAATTAAATAACGTTTATATTAACGATGTCGTTGAACGTAACGGCATTTATAGCCAAGTTGAACTTGGCATATTGTTAGAAGTCGTTTCTTCTTCTATCGGTTCGCTTATTAATCCATTAAAACTTTCAAATACTTTTAAGAGTGTATCCGATTCTTCTATTACCGATAGGACGATTGCCAAGTATTTGCAGTATTTACAAGATGCGTTTATCCTCGAAAAGTCAAAACGCTTTGATGTTAAGGGTAAAAAATATATGGCAACGCCTGCAAAACATTATTTTACAGATTTAGGCATTAGAAATGCAGTTGTAAACTTCCGTCAAACAGAAGAAACGCATATTATGGAAAACATTATCTATATTGAACTTCGTATGCGTGGGTTTAACGTTGACGTAGGTCTTGTTGAAGTAAAAGAAAAACAAGAAGACGGAAAATATGCTAAAAAGAAATTAGAAATTGACTTTATTGCAAACAAAGGAAACAACAAATATTATATTCAATCGGCATTTAATGCTTCTCTCCCCGAAAAAAGAAAACAAGAAGAGCGTTCGCTTATAAGTGTAAACGATTTCTTCAAGAAAATAATCGTAGTTCGTGATGATATAAAGCCTTACCGTGATGACAACGGAATATTAATGATTGGGTTATTTGACTTCTTACTAGAACCAAATAGCCTTGATATGTAAAAATTTTTATAAATATGACGCAGGTTGTCATATTTGTTATGAATTCCTTATAAATCCGACATGGTTAGGTTTTTCAAACGAATAAAAATAGAAAAATTATTTAATCCATAGTATTTGGTCGGTAACAGAGTAAATACCGCCATTGTCTTTTTGCGCGAAATTGATCGTCCCGAATAATAGAAGAAAGCACGTCAGCGTCAACGTGCTTTCTTTTTTCCGTTTAAGCATTGCTTAATAATTATTGTTTCTTTTTTCGCCTATTCTTAATTTTAATGATAATATGCACGGCAAAGATACATAACCACATTACGATTGCGGACGAGCAGTACCCCGTGAAATCCAACAGCATATCGTCTACTGAACAATGTCTTCCAACCGTGAAAATAGGAAGCTGGAATATCTCCGTAATTACGGCAACGGCAGCCCCTGCAAGCATGCAGACGATAAAGGCAACAATTTTACCCTTCGTGCTTTTTGGGAAAAACGAGAAGTATGTCAGCGTTGCAAAAATTCCCAACGCCATAAACGCGCCAAAATGCCCAAACGATTTTCTTATCCAGAGATAGAAGTTTTCCATCGTTTCACTAAACGACAGCGGTTCTACGTTCAAGGTAAACGAAGCGCTCGTAGTTTCCCCATCATAACTTGTCGATGCCGTGATGGTAACAGTACCCTTCTTGACAGCCTTTACAGCGCCGTCTGCATTGACTTCGGCAATGGAATTATCAGAAGAAGTGAACGTAACCTTCAATACAGTTGCCTTTTTATCCAGCGTAGTAGTTACTTTTCCTGACGTGCCTATCTTCAAACTATACGTGTCATCACTTAAATTTGTGAAGTTTTTAAGCGTTAAATCAATATTCTTGGATAAAACTTCTTTCACGGTGAGCGTGATACTTTTTGATACGTCATATTTACTACACGAAGCGGTAATTGTCACCGTACCTGCTTTTAAGCATTTTACCAATCCCGATTGCGAAACGGTAGCAATCTTACTGTTTGAAGTGTCCCAAATCACAGTATCCGTTGTCGTGCTCGGCAATAGCGATGCCGTAATTTGCAGGGTATTTCCAATATATCCAACGTTGGATTTCGCCGTAAGAGAAATACTTTCTACAACGTCAAACTCCGGATATACGGTAATTTCAACGGTATGTAAAACGGCTTCATTTATTGTAGACTGGGCAGTAATCGTTGCTGTTCCCGTTGCGATTGCCGTCAAAGTACCTGACGTATCGACGGTCAAAACGCTCGTGTCGCTTGACGACCAAACGACAGAGTTTTGCGACGTGTTGTTCGGCGTGTATTTAACTTCTAATCGGTGTGACTCGCCCACGCGCAGTTTGGTCGGCAGAGAAGTAATTTGCACGCTCTCAACGGGGATATCCTGAACGGTAATCGTAATGGTATCTTTCAAATTACTATTATCTTGTGACGTAACGGTAATTACGGCAGTACCAAGGGCGAGAGCCTCAATCTTACCGCTTGCGGATACTTTCACGATTTTCGGTTTATTCGACGAGTACGAAAGGGCAGGGTTGGTGGCGTTTACAGGCAAAACCTTGCAAGATAAATTGTCCGTTGCGCCAATGTATACGCTTACGTTTTTGTCAACTATCGGTCGGGAGCCGAGCGTAGTATTTGTGATTTGCACGCTCTCTACGGACACCGTTGGCAATACAACGGCATGGTTGACCTTCAACGTGAACGACGCGCTCGTAGTCTTTCCATCATAACTTGTCTTGGCGGTAATCGTAACTTCACCTTCGGCGCGCGTAAGAATTGTGCCGTCCGAACTGATAGACGCCACAGAAGGATCGCTGGATTCGTATTCTACCGTATGTATGGTTGCGTTTGAATCTAATGTGGCAGTAACCTTTCCCGTTTGCCCTGCGTCCATCGTGTACTCATTATCGGCGGTTTTCGTTGCGTTTTTCACGCTTAACTTAATCGTTTTGGATAGAACTTCTTTGACGGTCAGGGTAATACTTGATTGTACGTCGTACTTACTGCATTTGGCGGTAATCGTTACCGTTCCTGCTTTCAGATACTTCACCAAGCCCGTTTGTGAAACGGTGGCGATTTTTGAGTTTGAAGTTTCCCAAAGAATTTTATCTTCCGCTTCCGCAGGCGAAAGTGTTGCCGTAATTTGCGCCGTTTTACCAATGTAGCCGATAGTTTCGCTCACTTGCAAATTTATCTCTTCCACGGGCGTGATGACGGGCACGGGGAGTACGGATACCGTGACTGTATGTGATACTGCGCTGTTTGCCGTGGACGTAGCGGTGATTTGCGCAGTTCCTTCGGCAAGGGCGCTTAAAGTACCAGACGCGTCGACGGTCAAAACGCTTTTGTCGCTTGACGACCAAACGACGGACTTTTGCGTTGTGTTAGTCGGCGTACACGCGACTTCCAATCGGTGTAAATCTCCAACACGCAATTCAGTCGGTAGGTTGTCAACCTGTAAAGCAGTAATTGCTATATCTTGTACGACGATGGTAATAGTGTCTTTGAATTGGGATTTTTCTTTCGAAGTTACGGTAATGACGGCAGTGCCAACGGTGCGCGTTTTCAACTTTCCATCCGTTTCCACGCTGACGATTTGCGGTGCGTTGGACGAATACGAAAGAGCAGGGTTGGTCGCATCGGCAGGGGAAACGTGGCAAGATAGCGTACCCGACGAGCCAACGTCTACGGTAACCGTTTCTTCCGTATGATTATCCGATCCAATTATAAGCGAACTGATTTCTACGCCCGTAACGTTAACGGTTTGCGCTTGACCGCCTTGAAGATCTGTCACGAGATTGTCGATTTGATTTCCAAGCGCATTGCTGAAATCGCCGGACACGCTCGCGGGCATCAATGCTTGTACGCACAAAAAGACGATCAGTCCAACGTATATTACACTGCTGAATATCTTGAACAGAATGGGGAAAATTCTCTTTTTCTTTGCAACGTTTTTTTGCATTTTATCCGCGCGCCTTATCACAATAATCGTATAATAAAATTATACATCACGATTAAGCAAATAGCAAGAGATTTTACTCAATATAGTATATTAAATACTATTCTTTTATTTTAGGAACGCAAAACGCGTGGCTTATTGCTACGAATACCGAAACGGTATTTTTTTATAAGTGTGTGATAGACTCAATTCACTTGCGCTGAGAAAAAAGTTGGAAGCAAAACGTTTAGGTCGCATGTAAGCGGACATAATTCCCTTATGAGAAAATTATTGAGAGAAGTCACATATTTAGTCGGCAACAGCGCAGAAAAACGGCGTATGTTGCGTACGGGCGGAAAGTGCGTAGCGCGCGCCTGCCCCGACGAAGTATCGGCGGTATGCCGTATGGGAGGAAAGGATTATTACGTGGTAGGCAGACACCCCTTCGCGCGGTTCAGCGTTTGGGAATATATGCGTTATGAACGCGCGTTGCTGTCACCGTCACCGCTCACAAAAAAACAGGCAAGGGAAATGCTCAAAGGCGCAGGGCTACGCGTTCGCCTTTCTTCAAGGCTGGGCAGTCTTGACGGAGTTGCGCGACGTATAATAACCGCGATCAGCCGAATAACTCTTTCGACAACGACAGTCGCGCTCGTTTTGGACGGACTGCCGTATAGCGTTATGGGCGCAAGAAAACTCCATAGGGCGGTGGAGAAACTCCGCTTACAGTACTGCGTGTGGGTAGCGGTTACGGACAGTCGATTCATAAAAGGCAGACAAATTGCAGTCTGCCCGAACTCGATTTACGCCCGTCCCAAGCGGTATTATTCACGCGTTGTGCACCGACTTTCGCTCGTGGACGGACTCAAAGCCCGCTTTATCGAACCGCCCGTAATAGAAAAGGGTAAGGTCGTCTGTGTAAGCGAAAGATAAACGCTGAAAACTGCGGTTTTTTGCGCCATTTTGACCGAGAAAATGCGAAAAACCGCCGAAAAACCGTTGACAAAATCTTGATTAACCGTTATAATATTGTAGCCTGTGTCATAAGGCACAGGCTATGTCTTTGTCTGCGAAAATTTCGTTGGCAGGACGGCAATACTACTAAAAGGAGGTAGAGTAACATGCCCACTATTAATCAGCTCATCAGAAAGGGACGTGAAACCGCTGCAAAGAAATCCGTTTCTCCGCTTCTCGAAGCGAACCCTCAGAAACGCGGTGTTTGCCTTAGCGTAAAGACGGCAACCCCCAAGAAGCCTAACTCAGCGCTTCGTAAGATTGCCCGTGTGCGTCTTGTAAACAAACTTGAAGGAACTGTTTATATCCCCGGTATAGGGCACAACCTGCAGGAACATAGCGTCGTGTTGGTTCGTGGAGGCAGAGTGAAGGATTTGCCCGGCGTAAGATATCATATCATCCGTGGCGCGTTGGATACCAACGGCGTTGCGAAACGCATGCAGTCCCGCTCTAAGTATGGCGCGAAGAGACCTAAATAATAAACGCGCTTCAAACGAAATTTTATTCAAAGGAGATTTTAATTATGCCCAGAAGAAGTGGAGTTCCGAAGCGTGACGTGCTTCCGGATCCTATCTACGGCAGTAAGGTAGTTACCAAACTGACCAACCAGGTAATGCTGGACGGAAAGAAAGGCATCGCTCAGAAAATTGTATACGATGCTTTCGATATTATAAAAGAAAAGACCGGCTCTGAGCCGATGGACGTATTCACCAAGGCAATGGAAAACGTAATGCCTCAACTCGAAGTTAAGGCTCGCCGTGTAGGTGGTTCAACCTACCAGGTACCTATGGAGATTCGCCCCGATCGTCGTCAGACTCTCGGTATTCGCTGGCTCGTGCTTTTCTCACGCAAGCGCGGTGAAAAGACCATGAAAGAGCGCCTTGCGGCAGAACTTATGGACGCGTACAACTCAACTGGCGCGGCAGTAAAGCGTAAGGAAGAAATGCACAGAATGGCGGAAGCGAACAAGGCGTTCGCGCACTTCCGTTGGTAAGAGTCGCGTGGACGTGAGTGGCGCGCCCAACAAAGAGCGCAACGCACGCGCAAACGACTTTTAACAAAACACAGTAAGGAGAAAATACAAATGGCTAAAAGAGAATATACTCTTGAAAATACCAGAAATATCGGTATTATGGCGCACATAGACGCAGGTAAGACTACGACTACCGAGCGTATCCTCTTCTATACCGGTAAGGTTCATAAGATCGGCGAAGTACACGAAGGCGCGGCAACGATGGACTGGATGGAGCAGGAACAGGAGCGTGGTATTACCATTACTTCGGCTGCAACCACTACCCAGTGGAAAGTTGAAAACGGTCCTATGACTCGTATCAATATTATCGACACCCCCGGTCACGTTGACTTCACCGTAGAAGTTGAACGTTCGCTCAAAGTACTTGACGGCGCGGTTGCAGTATTCTGCGCGCGTGGTGGCGTTCAGCCCCAGTCCGAAACCGTTTGGCGTCAGGCAAACAAATACAGCGTACCCCGTCTTGCTTACGTAAACAAGATGGACCGTGACGGCGCAGACTTCTTCAACGTTATGAATATGATGGTCAACCGTCTTAAAGCAAATCCCGTTGCTCTTCAGATTCCCGTTGGCTCGGCTGATACTTTCAGAGGAGTCGTTGACCTTGTGAGAATGAAGGCGGAGATTTACTACGACGACCTTGGTAAAGACGTTCGTGAAGAAGAAATACCTGCAGACCTTGTTGACCTCGCTAACGAGTACCGTGAAAAACTTCTTGAAGCCGTTGCTGAAGCGGATGACTCTCTTATGGAAAGATTCTTCGAAGACGGTGGCGAATCCTTCACCGAAGAAGAAATTAGAAAGGCAATCCGTGACCTCACTATCGGCATGAAGATTAACCCCGTTCTTTGCGGAAGTTCGTTCAAGAACAAGGGTGTGCAGAAACTTCTCGACGCAGTAGTTTACTATATGCCTTCTCCCCTTGACGTTCCCAATATCAAGGGTACGCTTACTGACGGAGAAACGGTAGAAGAAAGAGTAACGAGCGACGAAGCGCCTTTCGCAGGACTTGCGTTCAAGATTATGGCAGACCCGTTCGTAGGAAAACTTGCGTTCTTCCGTTGCTACTCCGGTACGCTTGCTACCGGTTCGTACGTGCTTAACTCGACCAAGAACAAGAAAGAAAGAGTAAGCCGTATCGTAATGATGCACGCAAACAGCCGTAGCGAAATCGACCAGATTTATTCGGGCGATATCTGCGCTATCGTAGGTCTTAAAGACACCACTACCGGTGACACGCTCTGCGATTCCGCGCATCCCATCGTGCTTGAATCTATGGAATTCCCTGATCCCGTTATTAACGTAGCGATCGAGCCCAAGACCAAAGCAGGACAGGAAAAGATGTCCATCGCTCTTCAGAAGCTTGCAGAAGAAGACCCTACCTTCAAGACCTACACCGATCAGGAAACCGGTCAGACCATTATCGCAGGTATGGGCGAACTTCACCTTGAAATTATCGTAGACAGAATGCTCCGTGAGTTCAAAGTAGAAGCGAATATCGGTAAGCCTCAGGTAGCCTATCGCGAAACCTTCCGTAAGACGGTTGACGCAGAAGGAAAATATATCAAGCAGTCGGGTGGTAAAGGTCAGTACGGTCACTGTAAAGTTACCTTCGAGCCTCTCGAACCCGGTCAGGGTTATGAATTCGTGGATAAGACCGTCGGCGGTTCGATTCCTAAGGAATTCATACAGCCTATCAACGCAGGTATAGCAGAAGCAAGAATGAGCGGTGTGCTTGCAGGCTACGAAACCGTAGACTTCAGAGCAACCGTATACGACGGATCCTTCCACGACGTAGACTCGTCCGAAATGGCGTTCCATATCGCAGGCTCGCTTGCGTTCAAGGACGGCGTTGCGAAGGCAAACCCCGTTATTCTCGAACCTATCATGAGCGTTGAAATCGAAATACCCGAAGAATACCTTGGTACCGTACAGGGTGACGTAAACCGTCGTCGCGGAAACCTTATGGGTATGGAAATGGTAAACGGCTCTCAGGTTATTAAGTCCGAGATTCCTCTTTCCGAAATGTTCGGTTACGCAACCGCCCTTCGTTCTAACACGCAGGGTAGAGGTAACTACACTATGACTTTCGATCACTATGCGGAAGTTCCCAAGAACATTGCTGAAAAGATTATCGGCGAGAGAGCAAAGAAATAAATAAAAAACCCACAAAACTCTTTACAAATTGATAAATTTCATATATAATGTAAAGGAGTTTCAAAGAATCTAATAATAAAAACTTTTATGGAGGAAAAACAATATGGCAAAGGCTAAATTTGACCGTAGCAAACCGCACGTAAACATCGGTACCATCGGTCACGTTGACCATGGTAAGACCACTCTTACCGCAGCTATCACGATGACTCTTGCAGCAAAGGGACTTTCTCAGAAAATGAAGTATGAGGATATCGATAAGGCTCCCGAAGAGAAGGCAAGAGGTATCACAATTAACACCGCTCACGTTGAGTACGAGACCGCAAACCGTCACTACGCACACGTTGACTGCCCCGGCCACGCAGACTATGTAAAGAACATGATCACCGGTGCAGCACAGATGGACGGCGCAATCCTCGTAGTTGCAGCTACCGACGGTGCAATGCCCCAGACGAAAGAGCATATTCTTCTTGCTCGTCAGGTAGGCGTTCCCAAGATCGCAGTATTCCTTAACAAGTGCGACCAGATGGACGATCCCGAGCTTCTTGAACTCGTTGAAATGGAACTTCGTGATCTCCTTTCTTCCAATGGCTTCGACGAAGACGCTCCCATCATTAAGGGATCCGCTCTTATGGCTCTTGAAGCAGCAACCGCTGGCGATGTAGACGGCGATGCTTGCAAGCCCATCTTCGAACTTATGGATGCAGTAGACGCATATATTCCCGAACCTACCCGCGACGTTGACAAGCCCTTCCTTATGCCTGTCGAAGACGTATTCACGATCACCGGTCGTGGTACCGTTGCAACTGGTAGAGTAGAGCGTGGACAGATTAAGGTACAGGAACCCGTTGAAATCGTAGGTCTTAAAGAAACTACTTCTTCGGTTGTTACCGGTATCGAAATGTTCAGAAAGTCCCTTGACTTCGCTCAGGCAGGCGACAACGCAGGTATCCTTCTCCGTGGTATCGACCGTAAAGATATCGAACGTGGACAGGTTCTTGCTAAGCCCAAGACCGTTACCCCTCACACCGAGTTCGAAGGTCAGATCTACGTTCTCAAAGCAGACGAAGGTGGCCGTAAGACTCCTTTCTTCAAGGGATACCGTCCTCAGTTCTATTTCAGAACGACCGACGTTACCGGTTCTATCGAATTTGCTGACGGCAGAGAAATGGCAATGCCTGGTGATAACGTAACCATCAGAGTTCAGCTTATCGCTCCCGTTGCTATGGAAGACCAGCTTCGTTTCGCTATCCGTGAAGGTGGCAGAACGATCGGTTCCGGTGTCGTTTCCAAAATCATTAAATAATTTCGGTTAACGAATACAAAAAGACTGTTACTTAAAGTAGCAGTCTTTTTTTTTAATAAAAGAGAAAGGTAAGTCATTTTGAGGACAAAATTGAATAAATAAAGAAGTTTATAAAAGTTGCGAATTCAATAATCGCTCGCAAAACGGCTATTCTTTCGATTATACTTGACTTATTTGCGCCATTGTTGTACAATAACCTTATGAAAATCGTTATCATAGGACTTGGAAAAGTAGGGCAGGAGATTGCTCGCGCGCTTTCGGGTGAAAATCACAGCATAGTCGCGATAGATAAAGAACAGTATTTGGTGGATAATTTGGTACACGAACTGGACATTATCGGCTATGCAGGAAACGGAGTCGTTGCGGAGGATCAGATCAACGCAGGCGTCAAGAACGCCGATATCGTGCTTGCCGTTACGAAGAGTGACGAAACGAACGTCGTTAGTTGCCTTATCGCAAAAGTGCTCGGAGCAAAACGCACCGTAGCGCGAGTTCGTGATCCCGAATATTCCACTCAGTCCGAATTTATGCGTAAAATGCTGGGCATTGACCTCGTCGTAAACCCCGACAAGGAAGCCGCGGACGAAATTGCGCGTTTCTTGCGTTATCCCAGCGCGGAATATGTGGACACTATTGGTAATGGCAAAGCCGACCTTATAGGCGTGCGTGTGGACGAAGACTCTTTGCTTGCAGGCACGTCGCTCAATAAACTTTTCTCTATGATAAAGTTCAAGGTACTCGCTTGCGTAGTAGAACGGGCAGGCGAAGTGATTATACCTTGGGGAGAAACGGTTTTTCAGCCAGGTGATATCGTATATTTCACTGGGAATTACCGTTCGTTAGACGCGCTTCTCCGCAAAATATCCCCCTCTACGATAATAAATTCCACTCTTATCGTAGGCGGTTCGAGAATAACGCATTATCTTTCCCAATCCCTTATCGAGAGTGGTCATAAAGTAAAAATTATCGAAAAAAATCGTGAAAAATGCGAACGATTATCCGAAATGTTCCCCAAAGCGACTGTCATTTGCAGTAACGGTTCGGATAAAAAGTTGCTTTCCGAAGAGGGAATAGACGGCGTTGATTCCTTTATTACGCTGACGGGCGACGACGAACAGAACATACTCTTATCTTTGTACGCCGTGTCTAAAAAGGTGGAAAAAGTAGTAACTAAAATCAACGATTTCACTTTCGCCGAACTCTTTAATGATATGGAACTCGGCTCGTTTGTCAGCCCTAAGAGAGTGGCGAGCGAAAAACTCGTGCGGTATACACGCGCGCTTGAAACCCCTCACGGCAGTGAAATAATGGAACTTTATAAGATTGCCGACGATAAAGCGGAACTCATAATGTTCGGTACTCGCGAGGGTAGCGAAATACTCGGCAAACCTTTGAAAGAATTGCGCGTAAGACGGGGCACTCTGATAGCGGGCATAATAAGAGGCAGAGAGTTTATCGTTCCGGACGGAAACTCAACGATAGAAGTAGGTGACGAGGTACTCGTCGTCAGCGCGGAAGACAGATACGCGCATCTTGATGACGTTCTTCGCTGATATTTATGAACTATAAAATAGTATTAAGTACCTTAGGACAAATAGTGCGTGTGACGGGGCTTTTGCTCAGCGTTCCGCTTTTGTCCGCCATAATTATGGGCGAGGCAGGCGATCGGCAGATCGTGTGCGCTTTTATCGTGCCTATGATTATCTGTTTGTCACTCGGAACGACGCTTAGTATGATAAAGCCGTCGGACAAGACTTTATACGCAAAGGAAGGTATTGTTATCGTCGGCGTAGGCTGGATCGTGGTATCTGTAATAGGCGCGTTGCCTCTTACTATAGGTACGCTTGGCAGAGAAAACTTCCTTGACCTTTCCTTTATTGACTGGCTGTTTGAATCCGTTTCGGGCTTTACGACGACAGGGTCAAGCATACTCCACGCCACGTCCAACGGTCATCAAATAGACCTTCTTTATGCCTGCGGTTGTCGCAGTATACTACTGTGGCGTAGTTTTATGCATTGGATAGGGGGCATGGGCGTGCTTGTATTCGTCCTTGCAATGCTTCCGTCGCTTTCGGGCGCAAGCGGACTGCACCTTATGAAACAGGAGTCGACAGGTCCGACCGTAGGTAAACTCGTTTCAAAAATGAGTTCGACCGCGCGTATATTGTATCTGATTTACGCCATAATGACGGCGGTCGAAATCGTTATGCTTTCGCTGTCGTTACTGTTTGACGGCACGATGAACGTCTTCCACGCTTTTGTTCTTTCTTTCGGTACGGCAGGTACGGGCGGTTTTGCCGCAACAAGCGCCAGTCTTGCTTCGCACGGCTTATACGTTCAGGTTGTCGTGACAGTATTTATGTTCCTGTTTGGCATCAATTTCAATTTATATTTCTGCTTGCTTATGGGCAAAATCAAAGACGTGCTGAAAAGCGAAGAATTACGCTTGTATTCCGCGCTTATGCTCATAGCGATAATAACCATATCGTTGAACGTCTGGGCGTCTCTCGGTAGTATTATTGACTCGTATTCCAACTATGCCAACGCGCTTGGAGAAGCGACCTTTACCGTCGTATCGCTGATGACGAGTACGGGCTACGCCATAGCCGACTTTACCGTATGGCCCAGCCTATCGCAAGGCGCGCTTATCGCCGTAATGTTTATTGGCGCGTGTTCGGGATCTACGGGCGGTGGTTTCAAATGCTCGCGTTTTCTGATACTCGTCAAGAGCGCAATCATGCGTTGCCGAAAAGTAGTCAATCCGCGCGCCGTTTTTACCGTAAAAATGGACGGAAAAAAGATTGATGATGAAGTAACTGCTGGTGTCAATGGATATTTTGTCATTTATGCGCTAATACTTCTCTTGGCTACTTTCGTTATTATGATAGACGTAAATGCGCTTGGAGCAGATTCGCCGATTATTACCGCTTTTACTACCTCGCTGACATGCCTGAATAACGTCGGACCGGGTATGACGGCGATTGTCGGACCAAATGGCAGTTTCTTTGCTTTTAATGGTGGAATAAAAATCCTTCTCAGCGTACTTATGCTCTTCGGGCGTTTGGAGATTTATCCTATACTTCTGCTTATATCACCGCGCACCTATTCCAGAAAGGCCTAAAAAAAAGTAAAAGAGTATTTATGAAGATTGGATTATTATTGATACACGGATTTTTAACGGGTACGGACGATTGGGATGCTATGCTTCCCGAACTTCAATCGTACTATGACGGAGTTGAGTTGTTTTGTCAACCCGGGCACGTAGACGATGGAAAAAAGCCGAACTATAAAGAGTTTCGGCGTGACCGTTGTTATGAACTTCTCGCTCAAACGGTCAAAGAAATGGAAGAGAAGTACGATACTTTTGACGTCATAGGTCACTCAATGGGTGGTGGTATGGCAATCGTGGCAAGTACGTCGCCCAAAGTTAGAAAAGCGTTTTTTATTGCGCCTGCTATTTTTTATCTTCGACCCGGAGTGTTTTCGCGCAAAAACTTAATGGCAAGAAAACTCGCGAAAAAGTCTGAAAAATGCGCTGACGTCCTGCTTGCGGAAAAGCTGAAAAACTCCTCGGATAATATTCTGCGTTCGTTTACGGCTTCGTTTAAGCTGTTTCGCAGAAGACTGTTTCCGCATTGGAGTCCTCACACGCTTCTTACTTTCGCCAGTATAATGAAACGGGCAAGAAAATACGTGAGTAAAGTCACTTGCCCCGTTACCGTATTTTGGGGAAAACTTGACGAGTTCGTCCCCCGTCGCGCAAGCAATTATTTGATAAAAAAAGTGTCGTCGGCTGATAAAACCCTGATTACCTACGATAACATTGGTCACGGAATACTTTATAAAGGGAATAACACCCTTCTTATCAGGGACTTAAAGCAGGTGATTGGCGGTGATGACGCCTGCGACGTCACGGGTGTAGGCGAAATGCGTACGGTCAAACATTATAAAATGACGGACGGCGCGTGGAAAATCACATTTCTCAGAAGTAAACTCGTCAAAGAAAATGGCAAGATTATAGAAAAAACGACAAGAACGGAAAAAATAGAAAACAAAAATCAAAAAATAACATAACACCGTTTAATATTTGTTTATAAAATAGTATTATAATTTACAGAAAAAAACTAGGAGCAGTATGATGAAAAAGGTTATCATTACAAGCGACAGTACGGCAGATCTCGATTATCTTTTTAAGGAAAAAAACGTTCCGAAACTTCCCTTAGAAGTTCTTCTTGGCGATAAAATCGGCTACGACGGGGAAGTTTTGCCCGAAGACATTTTCGATTATTTCGCAAAAACCAAACAAACGCCCAAAACGAGCGCAGTTTCTCCCGAAAGATACGAGGAGTTTTTCAAAAAATATATAGCAGAGGGTTATGAAATAGTACACTTTACCATAGCGACGGGCATGAGCGCTTGCTATAACAACGCGGTTAGCGTCGCAAAAGACTTAGAGGGTGTGTACGTCATTGATTCAATGAATCTTTCTACGGGTATAGGTATGCAAGTACTCTACGCTCTTGATCTCGCAAAGGAAGGATTGTCTGCGCGCGAAATTTACGAGAAGGTTTCGGCTCGCAGGAATAAAGTTCAAGCATCCTTTGTCGTTGATACTATGTCTTTCCTGCATAAAGGCGGTCGTTGTGGTGGCGTTACTGCTTTTGTCGCAAGCATACTCAAAATTCATCCGTCAATTTTCGTCAGAAACGGAAAAATGGAAGTTGGCAAAAAATATATGGGCGCAACGAGTAAATCGATTGTAAAATACGTCAAAGATATTCTCAACGATTATCCCACGCCCGACAAAAAATATTTCTTCCTTACGCACTCCACCGTTGATCCAAAAACGTTGGAAGCCGTCCGCGCAGAGATTCTCGCCGTTCATCCCGACGTGAACATAATCCAGACCGTTGCCGGCTCAACCATAACCGCGCATTGCGGTAAGGGGGCTTTGGGTATATTATTCTACACCGACGGTGGCGACGTCGTATAGTACGCCTCTGACGAACTGCGTGTTCGCTCGTGTACGTTTTTGGTACACGTCGCTCACCAGCTGTCCGTCATAGGACGCACTCTCCGCCGTCTTGACGGCTTGTATGCGACGGTGTATATCCGCACGTCTACGGGCTACGCTCTCGCTCGTGTACTATATTGTGTACACGTCGCTCGACTGTTGCCCGTATACGCACGAATCTCCACCGTCTTACCGACGGCTCCTATGCAGTCATCCTGAGCGTAGTCGAAGGATCTCATATAGTAGTACATCTCCCCAATATACTATCCCCAGCGATAAGTAGCAGATGTGGATATATTTTCGAGAGAAAAGGCAGGAAAATCGTACGCCGTTAGGCGCACGTCCTCGAAGATAGCCTTATGGCATCGAGAGGATTTTCCTGACTTTTAACCGAAAAGATGCCACAGATGCGGAAAAAGTATTGCGCGCGCGTCAGCGAACGTTAGTGGCGCGCAAAAACGAAAGGCGTTAGCGGTGCGCAAGAAAAAAACAATGGACAAATATATACTTGGAATTGAATCATCGTGTGACGAAACTTCGGCTTCCGTCGTTAAAAACGGCAGGGAGTGTTTGTCAAACATTATTTCCAGTCAGATCGAACTTCATCGTCGGTTTGGCGGTGTCGTTCCCGAAATTGCGGGCAGGAACCATTTACTCGCTATAATGCCCGTTATTGACGAGGCTCTTGCAAAAGCCGGCGTAACCAAGGAACAAATTGACGGAGTAGCGGTAACTTACGGCGCAGGGCTTATCGGTTGCTTGCTCGTTGGCGTTTCGTCTGCGAAAGCGCTTGCGTACGCGCTCGGTAAACCGTTAATAAAAGTCAATCACATACAAGGTCATATATCCGCGAATTTTATAGCCTTTCCCGAACTCAAACCGCCCTTTCTCTCACTCGTGGCAAGCGGTGGGCACACGAGCATAATCGAAGTTTCCGATTATACGAAGTACGCTCCCGTCAGCGCGACGATGGACGATGCTATCGGCGAAGCGTTTGATAAAGTAGCGAGAATACTCGGCTTGCCCTACCCCGGCGGTCCGGAAATCGACAAGAGAGCAAAACTCGGTTCTCCAAATATCAGATTTTGCCCCAATCTCAAAGCGCGTAATGACCACGCATACTCTTTTTCGGGCTTAAAAACCGCCGTAGTGAACTACGTGCATAACCTTACTCAGCGTGGCGAAGAAATCCCCGTAAACGATATTTGCGCGTCGTTTACTGCCGAAGCGATAGGCTATCTCGTTGATACGTTTATTCAGACGGCAAGCGAAAAGGGGTTGACGAAAGCCGTGCTTGCAGGCGGTGTCGCTGCCAATTCTTATCTCAGACAAGAACTCGGCAAGGCTTGTGACAAGGCAGGCATAACTCTTTTCGTGCCTCCGCCCGTACTTTGCACCGACAACGCCGCTATGATTGCTTCAAGGGGATATTATTCCTTCGTGGCAGGTGAGGACTTAGCCGACCTTACTCTAAATGCGGTGAGTAACTTATGATGACGCGTTATAAAATCGGGCAAACGGCGTGTGTTTATCTTGCAAGTGGCGTTCTTAAAGGAGTGGTAAAAAGCGTAACCTCCGACAAATTGCTTTTGTCCGCTTGCGTATTTTATGACGGCTCGCTCCACGACCTTGGAGAAAAAGAAGTTTTCGTAAACGAACTCGTTGCTCACGCCTATTATGACAGCGAAAAAGGCAAGGCTCTTCACGACCTTTCCGTAGATATGAACTTTCTTCCTCCTGCCGAAAAAGATCCTTACGAGCATCTTCGCGCCGTTGCGGAAAAGATGAAAAAAAGGAACATCTGATTTCAAATCATATATTTTACAATAGTTATACGTCATAGCTTTTTGGTTTGGCGTATTTTTATTTACGGTTTTGCGCTCTTTTTTGCGATATGCTTTGACTAAACGGCTCCGTTGTGCTATAATAAACGATAATGGGATTAAACGGCTATATTGATAAATACTTACCGCTCTTCCGTGGACATACTCCGGGGCATAAGGGGAAACGCGATAAGCGTGATCTGACCGAAATTCTCGACGATTTTCCCGGCGACCTTATTGAAAAGAGCGAGGCGCGTACGGCGAAGCTGTACGGCGCGCCTTATTTGCGTTATCTCGTAGGCGGTTCGTCCATAGGCATAAAGGCGAGTTTGCTTGAGCTCGGAGAGAGTTTCGTAACGGATTTTTATCGTCATCGCGCCGTGGACGAGGGCGCGCGCCTAGCGAAAGTCAACGTATATTATACACCCGAAGCCTACGACGAGAACGGCTTGCCCACGCTTATGACGGCGCAAACTTTATCGCGCGTAATGGACGAAACAGGCGCGCGTAACGCTCTCGTGCAATATCCCGATTATTATGGACGAGTACCCGATTTGCAGGCGATCAGCGACGTTGTCAAAGCGCGTGGCGGAAAACTGCTTTGCGACTCGGCGCACGGCGCGCATTTTGCGCTTCGTCCCGATTTATTCCCCCCGTCCGCCCATATTTTTGCCCATACATGCAATATGAGCGCGCACAAGACTTTGGGCGCAATGACTCAAACGGCTTTGCTTCTTGCCAAAGAAAGGGGCGGATTAGACGATAAATTAGACGATCTCGGCACTACGAGTCCGAACTATATTCTACTTGCCTCTCTTGAAAAAGGCATGGCGGAAGCGGAAGATCTGCGAGAGCGTTATGATGCTCTCAAAGTTTTCGCGCAGGAGTTTGCTGACGAGTTCGAGTGTCTGGAAAACGACGATTTTACAAGGCTGGTTTTGATCGTTCGTGGTAAGGGCGAGCAAACGGCGTACGCGCTCCGTGACGAAGGAGTGGTTTGCGAAAAGTACGACGACGACAGAGTGGTATTTATTCTTACTCCGTACGACGACGAAATCTCTTTACGCGCGCTCGTAGCAGGAGTAAGAAAAGTATTGAAAGGAAAGGGAAAATGAAATATTCACACAACGGAAAATTCATAACTTTCGAAGGATGCGAGGGCGTAGGGAAGTCCACGCAAATCGCCATGCTCGAAAGATACTTGACAGAAAAGGGCGTGCCTTGTCTGTTTACTCGTGAGCCGGGCGGAACGGGCGTAGGCGAACGGTTGCGTGGTATAATCAAGGACGAAAGTCTTACCATGCAAGCGGAAACAGAACTTATGCTCTTTGAGTCTGCTCGTTTGGAAAACACCCTTTCAGTCATTATCCCTGCGCTTGAAGAGGGCAAACTCGTCGTTGCAGACAGATATATTCACTCCACGCTGGCGTATCAGGCGTACGGCAGAGGGTTGGATAAAGCGTTCGTCAACCGCCTGAACGAGATAGGCTCTGCAAACGTGCGCATTGATTTGACCGTATTTCTCGATGCGCCCCCCTTTGCGAACACCAATCGTTCGGCAGAGGATAGAATGGAAAAGGCTGGGAATAATTTCCACCAAAGAGTGTACGAAGGTTATAAAGCGATAGCGAGCGAAAATCCCCTTTTCGCGCCTGTAAAAACGCAGGACAGAATAGAAGACACTTTCGCGAGCATTATTAAACTTTTGAAAGAAAGAGGAATCCTTTAATGATATATAACGCAAAATATATCAGATTGGCGAAGCAGACCGACGCTTTCAGAACGCTGTCGGCAGAATTCGCCCAAGGACGGGAAAGCCACGCGTATTTGCTTGCTTCTCCCGATACTCTGCTGTCGCTGTCCGTCGTTGCAGGCGTAGTGTGCGAAGGCAAGAGCGAAAAACTCGTTCAGCGTATCTTGAACGAAAAATGCTCCGACTTCAAAACCTACGACAAACTCACAAAAGACGAAGCAATGGAAATCTGCGATGGAAGTATGTATTCGGCAAGCGAATTAAACGGCAAATATTTCGTAGTCAACGCCACCGAGAACAACGATTCGGGGCAGAATAAAATCTTAAAAACTCTCGAAGAAGCGCCGTACGGCTTGACGATATTCCTTATCGCGCCCACCGTAACCACACTTCTGCCCACCATAGTAAGCCGTTGTCAACTGCTCGAACCCCGTCTTATAAAAGAAATAGACGAAACGGAGTTTGATTTCAGCCTGTACTTTGAAATGGCAAAGTACGGAGCAAAAAACAATCTTACCGTTTTCGACAGACTGCTCGGCGGAACGGGCGCAAGTTTGTTTTCTTCGGCGGTCAGGGCGGTTTCGCTCCTTGCCGAAGGACGCGCGTTAGAAGCTTTTGATCTTTTCCCGAATAAAAGAGAGGAACTGTCTGAGTTTCTGGGATATCTGGAAACGATCTTCGGTGACGGTATGCAGGTGGCCTGCGGACGGAAAGTGGAAACGTACGGCATCGTAAAATTATCGAAAGTGGCGGAGGCTTTCCCAAAGGAGAGATATCCGCAAATCTTTGCCGAGATAAGGCGCGCAAGAAAACGCGCGACGTCGGGCAATCTGACGAGCGTTATAGATACGCTCATAATAAGCATAATCGGAGGTGAATAATATGCCGATAGTAGTAGGCGTAAAATTCGACAATACACCCAAAGTATATTGGTTCAGCGCAGGCAATTTTAAATATGCGCTGGGCGACAGAGTAATAGTGGAAACGGCGCGTGGCGTGGAGATTGGTACGGTTAAAATGCTCCCCAAAGAAGTGAGCGAGAGCAGTATCGTTTCTCCGCTGAAAAACGTGCTTCGCATTGCTGACGAAAATGACAAGGCTCGCGAAAAGGAATTCGCTGAAAAACGAAGCGAAACCATGCGTATCGCCAAGGAAAAAATCTCAGCGCGTAACTTGAAAATGAATCTTATTGACGCGCAATACACCATAGATGGCGCAAAACTCGTTTTTTATTTCTCGGCAGACACGAGAGTGGATTTCCGCGATCTCGTAAAAGACCTTGCAAGCGCGTTTCATACCCGTATCGAACTCAGACAAATCGGCAGTCGTGACGAGTGCCGTATGGTAGGCGCGCTCGCCCCTTGCGGTCGGGTATGTTGCTGTTCGTCCGGTTGCGACTTTGCGAAAGTAAATATAAAGATGGCGAAGAACCAGAATCTTTCTCTCAATCCCGGCAAAATTTCGGGCATGTGTGGACGCCTTATGTGCTGTCTTTCGTACGAGAACGCCTATTATACAGAAACGAATAAACTCATGCCAAAAATCGGTTCAACCGTAAAAGTTACTGCGGAAGACGAAACTTTCACGGGTACGGTGACGGGAATTAACCAAATTAAACTCACCGTCAACGTAAAAAGAGAAATTAAGGACGGCTCGTTTGAGATAAAAGAACATCCGCTTGCGGAAATAACCAAACTTGATGCTTCGTCGGCGGCGGACGATCTCGTCGTAAGTAAGGCAGAAGAAGCCGAACTCGGCGGAATACAAGACTAAAAAATCTTATTAAATCATTAGGAATACGCGTGAAATGGCGTAAAATCGTTTGCCATTTTTCTTTTGGCGTGATATAATATCAAAAGATTATATACAGGAGGAAAAACCATGGCTAGAATCATCACCGACGAATGCATTTCATGTGGAACTTGCGAAGGAGAATGCCCTACTTCCGCTATCGCTCCCGGAGCAGAACATTATGAGATAAATGCAGAAACTTGCGTAGATTGCGGAGCGTGCGAATCTGCTTGCCCCGTAGGCGCAATCATCGAAGAATAATGAGTAGATTAATCACAGACTCTTGTGTTTCGTGCGGAACGTGCGAACCCGAATGCCCTGTAAACGCAATCAGCGCGGGCGAAGATAAATTCGTTATTTCGGCAGACGAGTGCATAAACTGCGGAGCGTGCGAAGCGGTTTGTCCGACAGGCGCAATAATAGAAACAGAAGAGGACTAAAAAGGAAAACATGAAGATTTTTAAGAAGACATTACCCATACTCTTACTTAGCCTTACAATATTGTCTGTATTGGCGTTTTCAGGTTGCGTAGAATCAACTTATAATGATTTGATGCAAAAATTAGACAAAAAGGGTTATGCCACAAACTTTCTTGAAGAAGGTATAAACGGCGCGCCCGGAGCAGACGCAGTATTAATTGCCGTAAAAGGTAAGGGCGTAGAAGAAGAATACCTCAGAGCGTATTATTTCCCGACCGAGGACGACGCTATCAACTATTATGAAGGGCAGTTCGTAGAATCCGTAAGAAGATTCAAAGAAGAAAACCCCGATCTTGCAAGCCAGCTCAAATACGGCAGAGTAGGGTTCATCGTACTTTTCGGAACTAATGGTGGATATAACGACGCATTAGCGTAAAACGGTACGACAAAAAAGAAAAAAAGGGGCGACAAGTTCGCCCTTTTGGTTTTTAATTTTTATATATAATTATAAGCGAAGAAGAAAAATGGAAAACAACAACAGACCGCAGTTTTTGAACAAGTATAAAATGATGAAAGCGGACGATCTCGTAAAACTTGCGCGTGAAGGTAATCCCGACGCGTCTTGCGAACTTGCCCGTCGCCTTTACGCAGGCAAGGGGGTAGATAAGAGTTATGAACTTGCACGCGAGTGGTTCGAGGCAGGCGTAGAGGTCGGTCACGCAGAAAGCGCGTACGAACTCGGCGCAATGCTTATGTCAGGCTTGGGCGGAGATGAAGATTATCCGCGCGCATTTGAACTTTTCAAACTGTCGGCAGATAAGGGCAACAGAAACGCCATGTTTGAATTGGGCGCAATGTACTCTAGCGGCGTAGTCGTAAAGAAGAATTACGTTAAGGCGTCCAAGTATCTCCGTCTTTCGGGTACGGAACAGGCTCGCGCAATGCTTGAAGAATCTGTTTCGTGGTGGGAACCCGTCGCCAAGCAAGGTCTTACCGAAGGCGAATATCAATACGGCGTATGCCTTATAAACGGTTACGGCGGAGCAAGCGACTATGAAAACGGTATCGGCTTTATTTACCGCGCCGCGCTCAAAGGCCACGCTAAGGCAATGGACGCTATGAGCCAGATTTTTGAAATAGGTATCGGCACTCAGCCCGACAAAGCCAAAGCCGAGTATTGGAAAAAGGAATATTGCAAAAAAACGGGTACGAAGCCCGAAGACGTAGGCTTATCGCGTGAAAGCGTGCAGAGCGAAGAGTAGGAATAATTAAGATTGGAAGAAGTTATAGACAATAATAAAGCGCAACGCCTCAATAGTGACAAGATGGGTAAAACTCCGATATTGAAGTTACTCGTCACTATGTCCCTGCCCGCCATACTTTCCATGCTCGTTCAGGCGTTATACAACATTATGGACACCGTGTTCGTAGGTATGTATTACGGTGGTTTGGGAAACGCAGAGTACAACGCGGCGACTCAGGCTCTCGGTCTGGCGTTCCCTATGCAGATGATTATCGTATCAATCGGTATAGGCGTGGGCGTGGGCGCGAACACTTGTATTTCACGCAAACTCGGAGAGGGCAACCGCGAGGGGGCAAGCAACGTCGCAAAGCACGCCATACTCCTTTCGGCATTCTGTTCCCTTCTTTTGGTGGCAGTCGGGCTTACGCTTTCCAACGTATTCGTAACCGCCCTTGCCGACGTAAGTGGAGAAAGCGGTAGAGTAATCGAGTACGGTACGGCGTACCTTACCATAGTAACTGCGCTCTCTTTCGGAACGACGGTGGAAATCACTTGTAGCCGTATTCTTCAAGCGACGGGAAATATGAAAATTCCCATGGTTTCGCAAGCAATGGGCGCGCTTATCAATATCGCGCTTGATCCGCTTTTCTTGTTTGCTTTCGGTTGGGGAGTGCGTGGCGCGGCGATAGCAACCGTTATTTCGCAGTTTGTGTCTATGTTCTTTATCGTTGCTATGCTGACGTTCGGAAAACAGGACGTAAGCGTAAAGCCCAAAGGTTTTCGTTTTTCGTTTGGCGTTATTCGTGAGATAATAAACGTCGGTCTGCCTGCGCTCGTTACGAACGCAATAGGCGCTGTAACCTACGTTTCCTTGCTTTTGATAATGAAAGGCTACGCTATGGGTAACCTTGCCCAACTCTCGCTCGGTTTATACTTCAAACTGAACTCACTCGTATTTATGCCCGTGTTCGGTCTTATGCAAGGCTCATTGCCTATACTTGGCTATAATTACGGCGCAGGTAACCGCAAAAGGTATATCTCGTGCATAAAACTTATGATAGCCTTTTCTTTGGGATTTTTGCTGATAGGAACGTTGCTGTTTGAACTCCTGCCTGAATTTTTGCTCGGACTGTTCAGCGCAAACGAAGCTACGATTGCGGTGGCGACGCCTGCTTTCCGTATAATCGCAATCGGATTTTGTGGCGCGGCGTTTGGCATAACGATGATAAACGCTTTTCAATCCCTCCAATGCGGAGTACGTTCTCTCCTTATAAGTACCTTCCGTCAATTCGGAATAATAATTCCGTTTGCCGCCGTGTTCGGTCAGTTCGGCTTACATATGGTATGGATGGCGTATCCTGTCGCCGAATACGTACCACTTTTCGTTTTCTTCCCGTCGTTGATAATAACGATAAAAAAGAAATTCCGAGAAAAACAAAACGTAATAAAAGAAAATTAAAAAATCGACGGTAGTCACTCTTTCCGTAGGGAACCAGCGACAACTAAATAAATTCTTACGGATTTGTTATAATCGTCTATCTACGAGTGATATTGCTACGCAGTTATATTTGCCTACGGCAAGTTAAGGATTTATTATAACTTTATAAAACTTAATAACGATCGTGCGCTATAAGAAAAACGTTGATTTCTTCGCGTAAAACACTTAATAAGAAAAACAACTTAAAAACTCGACTTTTTACAAGTCGAGTTTTCGTTTGTTCACGTAAAACAAATTGCAATAAACGTAACTTTATGATATAATAAACTCATAGATAAATAAGCATTTGTTGAAATTCATAATGACGACGAAGTGGATTGTCACTAGTTGTCTCGTTTTTGGAGGAACGAATGGGTATTTTGAAGAAACTATACGATAAAAGTAAAATATGGTTTGCCCTCTCGTGGATCATTGCCTACTGCGTGCTGATGTCCGTGGGAGATGCGATTTCCACGTGGATTGGCATAGAAAAATCAGTTACACTCGCCATCGGTATCGTCCTTTCAGCAATACTATTGCTATTTTTGAAGAATAACGGACTTTTTACGTGTTACGGACTTTGCGCGCCCAAGTCCTCCGCAAAGTCAATGCTGTACTACTTGCCTATCATTGTTATGTTGAGCGCTAATCTTTGGTACGGCGTAACCTTGAATTACGGTGGGCTTGAAACCGTACTCTATATTATGGCAATGTTCTGCGTTGGTTTTCTCGAAGAAGTAATATTCCGTGGACTTCTCTTTGAGACAATGCGAAAATACAACCTAAAAGTCGCCGTCATCGTTTCCAGCGTTACCTTCGGCATAGGGCATATCATTAATCTGATCAATGGCTCGGGCGCTGAATTGCTTCCCACCCTGCTTCAGATCGTATATGCGACCGTTGCGGGATTTATGTTTGTGATGATGTATTACAAATCTAAAAGTCTGCTTGTTTGCATTACTGCTCACGGTGTCCTCAACGCGCTGAGCGTCTTTGCCAATGAAGCCAGCGCGATGAATGAAATGCGAATATTGACCGCGCTTTTGCTGATCGTGATAACGGGTTCTTACGCTCTATATCTCGCGCTTTCGACAAAAGGAAAACCTAATGATTCTAATTACTAATAAGAAATTAACGGAAGAATTTTATATCAAGCAGTAAAGAATATATAGCGTTTGTTTTGAATCAAGGCATGAGGAACTTCTCGAACCGAAGAAAACGAAATAACAATTCCTATTCATCAAGTTATTGACTTTGTGGAAAAATCTTCGGAAGTAAAGCGCACTATACTTAACGACGTTAAGTTGTGTGTTTTGTAAAGCAAAAAATAAAGGATAGCAAATTTTGCTATCCTTTTACATTGTGTATAAAATCCCTAAGGGAAACGCAGATACCGTCGCTTTTTGCATATTGTTTTGCGCTCTCGCATATAAGGGAGTATGACTTTTTTTGAGTGGCTGAGAATTATCGTAATCGGCGTTATAGAAGGGGTTACGGAGTGGCTACCCATCAGCAGTACGGGGCATATGCTACTCTTTGACGCGCTTTTTCCAACGACTGCGCCTGGAATTTTTACACCCGACTTTGACGAAGTGTTTCTCGTTGTCATACAGTTTGGCGCGTGTCTTGCAGTCCTTACCAAATATTTTCGAAAATTAAACCCCTTTTCAAAGCAAAAAAGCGGAGAAGAAAAGTCGGGCACACTCTCTTTGTGGCTGAAAATACTGCTTGGCTGTTTGCCTGCCGCCGTACTCGGTGTGTTTCTCGACGACTTTATAAGCGCGCATTTTTCGGGATATATCCCGATAGCGATAATGTTGATAGTTTACGGCGTACTGTTCATCATAATCGAACGCATAAAGAAACCCGTTCGAGTCAATACGCTGGGTGAGTTGGGATACAAAACCGCCGTTGCAATAGGCTTGGCGCAGGTGCTTGCTTTTTTTCCGGGTACTTCAAGGTCGGGAGTGACTATACTGACGGCGCTATTGCTCGGCTGTTCCCGTAAGGTCGCGACGGAGTATACGTTTTTCCTAGCCTTACCCGTAATACTAGGCGCAAGCGCGCTAAAAACCGTCAAGTATTTTATGCTCGGCAACGGTTTTTCGCCTATGCAAATACTCGTTCTCATTATAGGGATGGCGGTAGCATACGTCGTTTCAAGTCTAGTAATAAAAACTCTTACAGAGTTCGTCAAAAAACGGGATTT
>JAFXKH010000045.1 GCA_017531795.1 Clostridia bacterium | reverse complement strand
TGTATCAGTACGTAGTTGATGAAAATTTCCCTAAAGTAATAGAACAGTCTTTCGTAGACGGTGTATTGCCTAAGGGAATAATTGATATATCTTATACGGTGGATTTAAGCGGATTAGAAGCAGTTAATCTTATGGATTAACAATATGATTAGAAAATCTGAAAAATTAGTGTGTGCTTATATCGCATTAGTTGGCGAAAAATACGATGGGACATTCTGCTTAAAAAATCTTTTGTTTACGGCACAAGAGATCTTTGCAAATGCAAGCGAATTGTAAATAACGCCCGGACTTTTTATAACCCGTACGGTTGACTTTGGAAAAGGAAAGGTGATATAATCAAACTATGGAAAAGATTTACGGTATAATAGGAGCAATGGACGTGGAAGTGGCTGGACTTACCGCGCAGATGACCGAACGAACGGAGAGTTCTTTCGGCGGTTCGACCTTTTATTCGGGTAGGATAAACGGCAACAAAGTCGTCGTCACTTGCGGTGGTATCGGAAAAGTCAACGCATCTTTCGTTGCGACAACGCTCGCAATCAAGTTCGGCGTAAGCGCAATCGTAATGACGGGCGTGTGCGGTGGCGTGGACTTGACTCCGCTTGACGCAATCGTGCCCGACGGCTTCGTGCAACACGACGTGGATATGATTGGGGAAGAAAAGGGGCATATCGACGTGCTGAACACCGTCGTTATTCTGCCCGATGCAGAACTTTCTACGAAACTAGCCGTCATAAGCGGAGCGAAGCGTGGCGTTATGGCGACGGGCGAACAGTTCATAAGCGGGCAGGCGCAAATAGACCGGTTGCTCGCAGACTTTCCGAGCGTCGTCGCCGTGGATATGGAATCGGCATCAGTAGCGCAGGTCTGCGCTCGGCTCAAACTCCCGTACGCCTGCATAAAAATCGTGTCCGATGGCGGTGACGAAAACGCATATTACGATTTCAAAACAGAAGCTTCCAATAAATCTATCACAGCAGTCCTCGCCTTGTTAAAATAAAAAGAAGATTATTTTCAAAAAAGACTTATATAAGTCACGCTTATATAAGTCTTTTTTATTTTATGAAATTTCTTTGATAGGCTGGTTTTATTACGCCTTTAACTTCAAACCGTAAGTTTTCAAAACTGTAAACTTCAAGCGTAATATCTCTACGCTATGCAAAAAGCCCTTTCGGGCTTTTGTGGTCAGGGGAGAAATACGTCGATAATGTACTTTAAGTGGCCAATCAAATTTCCTATAAGATTATGGTCGGGCTTTAAGCCGTTATTTTCAAGGAACTTCGTATAATTCGTAGCGATAAACAGCGCGGAATTAAAGCAACGCTTGAGTACGAAATCAAGCACTATTTGCTTGTTCCATTTGAGCGTTTTGGCGTTCATATGCGAAGCGTCGCAAGCCACCTGATATTCCTTGTATTTTTCGGACAGCCCTGCAAGGTCTTCAAGAAAACGGAAATTAAGGTTCCACTTGGTCATAGTCAAGCCCTCAATTGCGCCCAACCAACCGTAGTTTTTAAAGTGGTCTACTTCGTTGTTGTTTTTGACGTTGATACCGAACCTGGCGATTCTTTTGTCGTACTCGGCTTTCGTTGCATCGTCCATATTGTCGCGCTTTTCGCCAAAGCGATTAAAGGTCTCGAATTCCTCTGTCACCGCTTTTTCATTTTTACAGAGCACGGAAATAACGCATTCAAGCTCGTGCAGACTGCGCCACACGACGAGAGCTTCTTTTTCCAGTCCGTTAGCGATCAGTTTCAATATGCCTTTGAGCTTCAAAAAGGCGGTTTCAAACAGTTTCATAACCGCCATAACGGAATTTTCTTTGTCTTTTTTGTGATTGTTTATCCCGATGTTCAAGAAATAATCGAGAAGAATATTGAACCGACAGTAAATGGGGTTGTACTCGTTGACTATACGGACTGCGCTCGTCTTGATGTTTTCCAGCACGAAAATAGACTCGATTACGTCAAATACGAGTTTTTCTTTATACTCCGAGTTTTGCGTAGTCGCGATGCGTTATTCATTGCTCTGGTGGGAAGTATGCGCGTAGTGATATCCGCATATATACTTTACAATATCGGGCGCAGAAACTCCGTATAAGGAAGGATTTATTCCGTTGGCGAC
>JAFXKH010000044.1 GCA_017531795.1 Clostridia bacterium | reverse complement strand
TTTCATACGATACTCCCCTTATTGTAAGTTTTTGCCAACACACCATCCGCAATTGAATTATAGCACGATTTTTGTTCTCTGTCAATGCGTTCGTTTGAAATAATTGTGGTATTTTTTTGATATAAAAAAATACCACAATCGCTTCTTATCGTTGGAGATAGTATGTTGGGAGAAGAAGTGTCTTAGATCCTTCGACTGCGCTGACGCTCCGCTCAGGATGACGGGGTGGGAGTTTAGAACTCCGCTCAGGATGACGAGAGTAGGAGTTTAGAACTCCGCTCAGGATGACGGGAAGGGAGTTTAGAACTCCGCTCAGGATGACGAGAGTAGGAGTTGCGAACTCCGCTCAGGATGACGGGGTGGAAGTAAAGCAAAAAAATAAATCAGGTTATCCGAAGATAACCTGATTATTTTCAAAAAAACCGTGCATTCGTTGTTGTCATAAATTGCCGAAGAGTCTCGCAAGCAGTTAGCTCGCTCAAAGCTTACTTGTGGCACACGCCTAAAACTGCTTAGTGCTGCTGCGGTCAAGCCCTGACACGGTTCACAGCACGGCGTTGCACAAGACCCTGAGGTCAACACCACTTACTTACAACTTACCTTCCACAACTTATGCCGAGACGACATTCAGCCCTGCTGTAGCGGATTGCAGGAAGAGGGCACCGCTAGCTCCCCACCTAGCACGGCATAGTTATTATACCAATAGTATGGTAAAAATGCAAGCGTTTAAGCCTACTTTCGCGCTTATGCTTTATCCAAATTTTTGCAGTATAACGACAAAATTTGAGTATATACTACGGATTAGAGGAGGATTTTATGGTTATAATTCATCTCGAAGTCGGCGAACTCGAAAAAGTATTAACCGCCTTGGCAAAAGAAAGGGGGATAAGTATGGATAAACTTGTGAGCGAAATCATTAACAAATATTTTCCGTCCACTCATATGATGAATAGAGAGGATATGGCGAAAGGCTATAAGGAGATGTCGGAGATTAATCTCTCGATTGCAAACGGCGAAAATGGATCAGACAATTAAGCGCGGAGATATATTTTATGCGGATTTAAGCCCCGTCGTAGGCAGTGAGCAAGGAGGCACAAGACCTATTCTCGTTCTTCAAAACGACGTGGGTAACAAGTATTCGCCTACGATAATCGCAGGAGCGATAACGAGCAGGCTTATGAAAGCGCGTCTTCCCACGCACGTGGAGATTGCAAGCGGTAATTTCGGCCTGCCTCGTGACAGCGTGATATTGCTCGAACAACTACGCACTCTCGATAAGCGCAGATTAAAAACAAAAATCGGGAGTCTGGACGATTATACTATGAACAAAGTTAATCGCGCTATACTTATTTCGTTGGGTTTTATCTGAAAACACATCAATCAAAAAAAGCAGACGGTAAGACAAAATCTTGCTCGTCTGCTTTTTCGTTATTTTTCATCATTTACTTTGAAGCCTATTTCTGACAGTTTACGGGCGTTATACTCTATAATATCAAGCAGTTTATTTAGTATCTGGTTCGCTTCGTCTTTTTCTGTTATTCCCCTACTTCGTAACGAGTCGGTATTGTCGGAGTGGGTATAAAAATTACGTTTTTCCGAATATTCGGTATAGAGCGCGCACATAACTTCGGCGTATACGACGGAATTTATGCGCTTTATATATCCTTTTTTCAAAGTATATTTGCCTTCGTCTGTTTTTTCAAACGCCTGACCTATCATTTTTACGTTTATCCCTTCCGCTTGTTCAAGGTCGTAAATAAACTTTTCTAACGCGCGGTAGGGCGGTATCAAAAGAACGGAATAATCGGACAGTCTGCCTATATTCGTCAAATCCGTTATACCGTTGGAAAGGTCGATTTTCGAGGATTCGGACAGATATTTGAGCGCGGTAGGAAGATGTTTTTTGAGAAGGCGAACGTCACTCTTGCTCTCCAAACGACTTTTTAAGAGGGATAACAATTCAGCGTTATTACCTATAAGACTAATTATTCCCTTGTCGTCACGAATAACTTCCAGCTTTTGTTTATTTTTGTCTGTGAGTGTTATCGCTTTGGTTTTATCAAATCCCGCCGTGGTGACTTTGGCTTTTATACCGTTGGTGTCTTTTAAGTCTTTTATAATCGAGTCAAGACGTTTTGCAGTCACACCTTTAATAATTATAGGCTTTGGCTGAGAGAGATTGTTTTGTTTTTTATTTTTCGGCGCGGGGGAAGTTTTGCGCTCTGTCCTTTTTGTTTTCTTTGGAATCTCTCGTTTTTTGCTCATCATTTCGGAAATTTCGTCCAGCGTTGAGCGTTTTCCGTCAGCAGTAAGTATTTTTGCGCTCGTATCGTATACAAGCGCGATTTTTTCACCGCCACGGGAAATATATCTGTATCTTTCGAAATGACTTACGTCTGAAGTCGGAACAAACTTTTTTCGCTCGTACCCCGCCCCTTCCATTTGCTTTATAAGCGCGGTAAAGAGTTCGGGAGCAAGTTCCGTCTTACGAAGTCTCTCCGTTTGATTTTGATTCATTATCGTCTGCCTTTGCGACCGATTGGTTCGCGATTATTTTTTCGCCGAGTAAATAGAATAACGTCTGTCCGCGTTTTATCGGCGCATTAACACGAATTTTTTTTATAAGTCTTGACAGAGGAAGAATTTTCACAAGAGGAATTTCTCTGCTCGGTTTTACGCTCGTAACGGCGCGATTGCCACCGATAACGTTGACGTTAAAAGTGACTGAGCGTAAGGGATTTGTAAACTCTGTCAAGGCGTATTCCCTGCCTTTTTCGCAATCATTGCCCAAAACTGTGAATTCATAAAGATCGGAATCCACAGTTATTCGGCAGTATTTAGGGCATATTATGCAGGTATATTCTTTCATTATCTTCCTTTTCTTTTCAAAAGCATTGCTTTGGCGCGGATAGCAGAGGATCTGCCTGCTCTCTGCGCCTCCGAAATAATTTCGGCAATATTTCTATGAACGCCCACTACGTCGCCACACGCATATAATCCTGCGCGGGAAGTCGAGGCGTTTTTGTCGATAACTACGCCGTTTCCTTGCGGATTAAGTTCGACGTAAGGCGTGAGCGCGGGCGTGCAAACTCTGCCCATTGCTAGTACGAGCGCATCACAGTAAATTTTTTGAGTGGAAATAACGCCGTTTTCGTCAGTAGTAGAAACCGTTACGCTTTCTATGCGCTTTTTGCCGTGAATTTCGGTAATTTTGCGGTCAGAGAAAAAAGGGATATGAAAGTCGCCCAGCGTTTGCGCTACTTTTACGGCATCTGCAAGCGCGTAAGTTTCGTTTTCAATAACCGCTTCTACCTTTGAGCCTTCGAGCGTAAGACGGTACGCAATCGTCAACGCCTCATCGCCCGAACCAACCACAATTATTCGAGAGCCGATTTTTTTGCCTTCGACGTTTACCATATGAAGTACTTGCGAGGCGGTATAGATCCCAAGCGGATGAGTTCCGCCTGCGCGGAGATTGATAATTGATTTATCAGCACCACCCGTTGCTAAAACGACGGTAAGCGGTTTTATCCTGAACGCGCCTTGCATAGTCACGACTTCGGCTTCTAAATTTGGCGAAAGACTCGTGACACAACCGTGAACGGTCTTTACGTTTTTCGGAAGGCGGGAAATAAGTTCATCGGCAAGTTCTACGCCCGTATAGTTCGTTCCGTTCACAACGTAACCGTAGTCAACGTTGTGTCCTGCAAGACCGCCAAGTTCCTCCGAGTGAACGAGCGTAACATTTACGCCAACGTTTGCGGTCGCTATTGCGGAAGTAAGACCTGCAACGCCACCGCCGATTATAAGAACGTCTGTATCAATCATAAGTCCTCCATTTCTCTTTCAAGAATAGCGGTAATTTTATGCGAGCAGAAACATCCCTGACACTTACCCATAGATGCGCGCAAGCGTTTTTTAATTCCCGCTATGTCACGCGCGCCACGACGTATAGCCTCAACTATTTCTGCTTCGGAAACGCACTCGCAACGGCAAATTATATTGCCATACGCCTTATTTTTAATTATGAGCGCATTTTTATCTTCTGTTGAGCAATTTGCAAGACGTTTTATACGGGAGCGTTTGGGCGTAAATTTCGCGCTTAAACGAAGGCCAAAAGAGCGCACGAGTTCGGTGGCGATTGCAGGCGCGCTCGTAAGCCCGGGGGAAGAAATACCGATAACGTGATATACACCGTTGTTTCTTCCTTTTTCAATAATAAAATCACCGCTCATAGCGTTTGCGCGTAAGCCAACGTAGGTAGTCAGCATACGGACGCTTCCAACGTTTTTTATCAGTTTTGCGGAGTGTCGCAATAATTTTTGGTACGTTTCTTTATCAAAAGTAGTATCACATTTTTCGGTTTTTACAGAGGTCGGTCCGACAAAGAAATTACCTGAAAGCGTGGGCGCGACGGCTATGCCTTTGCCTTTTTCGTCGGGAGTGGGAAAGCAAGGACGTGAAACTACGGGCGCTTTATCAAAAAGCGCGTATTCGCCTTTCGCGTATTTAATGGGATGAAAATCACCAAGCAAACGCGCGATATCTCCGCCCGCCTCTCCTGCGCAGTTTATGACCGAACGGGCGGTAACGATTTTTCCGTCAGAAGAAGTGAGGGTTATACCATCACCAAAACTTGATTTTTTGACTATGAAATTGAAAATGAATTTGACACCGTTGTTTTCAGCGTTTTCTCGCTGAGCGTATACTAGTTCAAACGGATTGACGATACCTGCTTCGGGCGAGTATAATGCGGAAGTAACGACATCGGCAAGGTTGGGCTCAAGTTTTAACGCTTGTTCCCTATTTAATATTTTCAGTCCCTCTGCGCCGTTTGCCTTTCCCCTTTTGAGCAGGTTTTTCAGCGTTCTGTTTTCTTCTTCATTTGTGGCGAGTGTGAGCGTTCCCGTTTTCTTGTATGGAACGTCAAGTTCTTCACAATACCTGGCAAATACCTTATAACCCTGAACATTATATTTTGCTTTAAGAGAGCCCGTCAGCGGATCATACCCCGAGTGAATAACTGCGCTATTCGCTCCGCTTGCCTTTACGCAAACGTCGTTTTCCGCTTCAACAAGTACGGTCTTTACGTCAAAGCGAGATAATTCTCTTGCGACAGCCGTGCCAATTACCCCACCACCGATTATACAATAGTCATACATATAAATATTATACAATATATTACGCTAAAATACAAGCAAAAAGAAGAAGGAACGATTGCTCCTTCTTCTTTGCTTATTGAATATTTATTATGCCTTTCTCTTTCTGAATACTACGAACCAGATAACAACGCCAGCAATAAGAATTACAGATACGATAATGATTACTACCATAAGAGTAGAGATTGCTTCGCTGGAAATGTTTCCGGAAGAAGAGGTTACGTTAATGGTATAAGTTTGCTTATATTCGTTACCTACTTCGTCAATAGCCGTATAGATTATGGTGTACTTACCTGCGGTCGTGAATTCGTAAGAAGATCCGT
>JAFXKH010000003.1 GCA_017531795.1 Clostridia bacterium | reverse complement strand
GATGATTTACTCGTTTTAATGGGTACGCCTTGCGAAAAGGAGATGCTTGCCGTCATAAAAGCGCAATTTGACGTTGATATGAAAGCCATGGAAGATAACAAAGAAGTATCTTTGTTTGCAAAGTGGCTTCCTTCCGTTAATACTTCTAATAAAGAAACCGTTTTAATGGCAAAGAAAGTAGCAAAAGCGTTTGGAATGAGCGACGCTACTTATAGAAAGGCGCTCTCATCTCTTCGCGCGTACATAAAAATCATTGAAAATAACCTTCGCAGAAAGGACTACTCTTTTGATTACGAAAAACAACCTTCAAAGGCAATGTTTAAGTATAGAAAAGCGTTTATACGTAACGACGGCGAAAGATACTATGAGTTTATAAGAAAGGTGGAAAAGGGCGAGATAAAACTTAACGCTTCTACCTTGGCTCCTTACGAACTTGTTGACCCTTTTATGCAAGGTTATTCAATGAGAAAACTTAGCAAGGAAGAGCAAGCGTCAATCAATGCAACGTGGAATTCACTTCCTGATTACGGAACGAACGAAAACGCCATTGCAGTAATTGATACCTCTGGTTCAATGTATTGCTCGCACAAACCCGTTGCGGCATCAGTGGCGATTTCGCTTGGTATTTATTTAGCAGAACGTAATAATGGTTATTTTAAGAATCATTTTATTGAGTTCTCCGCAAGACCTCAACTTATCAAGATTAAAGGTGAAACCTTTGCCGATAAACTTCGTTACGTTGCATCTTTTAATGAAGTTGCGAATACGAATATAGAAGCGTTATTCGATTTAATTTTGAAGGCGGCGGTTAAAAATAAATTACCACAAAGCGAACTACCCACTAAACTATATCTTATTTCCGATATGGAATTTGATAGGGCGGTAGAAAATGCCGAACTTTCTAATTTTGAAAACGCGAAAAAGAAATTTGAAGAAAAAGGCTATAAACTCCCAGACATCGTATTTTGGAACGTGGCAAGCCGTAACAAGCAACAGCCCGTTACTAAAAACGATAACGGCGTAGTTTTGGTGTCCGGTTGCACCCCTAGACTTTTCTCTATGGTGGCAGGCGGTAAAACGAATCCTCTTGTATTTATGATGGAAGTTATTGAAAGCGAACGCTATGCAAAAATAGTCGCATAACTGCAGGAAAGATAAAAGTTAAAGGACGTAAAAATCATGATAGAGATAATAGGGAAGTATAATACGGCAAAGTGTTTTACCTCTCAAGTAGAGGACGTGGCGCAGGAGCAAATAAAGCAAATATGCGACACGGAAGCCTTTGCAAACTGTAAAATAAGAATAATGCCTGACGTTCACGCCGGTAAAGGTTGTACGATAGGTACGACTATGACCATAACCGATAAAATCGTTCCTTCTATGGTTGGCGTGGATATCGGTTGCGGTATGTATACCGTTTATCTTGGTAAAATTGATATTGACTTTGAAAAGATAGACGAAGCGGCGCATTATATTCCTTCGGGAAGAAACGTTTGGGAGGGTAGACAAGAAAGATTCGACCTTACAGAGCTTCGTTGCTATCGCAACCTTACAGGCGTAAAAAGACTTGAAAGAAGTCTTGGTACTTTGGGTGGCGGTAATCATTTCATAGAACTTGACGTAGACGATGAAGGTGGAAAGTATTTGGTTATCCACTCAGGAAGCCGCAATCTTGGAAAGCAAGTTGCTGAATATTATCAACAAATTGCAGTTGACCTTAACGTCGGTAAAGAAGATTATTTTAAGAAAAGGGATGAAATAATTGTTACCTATAAAGCGGAAGGCAGAAGAACGGAAATTCAAAAAGAACTTAAAAGACTTGAAAGAGAGTTTGAAGCAAAAGAACCAACGCTTCCTCGTGATTTGTGCTATCTTTACGGCAGATTTATGGAAGATTATCTTCACGACGTTGATATTTGCCAAAAGTTCGCCGAAAGAAGCCGCGCTAAAATGGCGGAAGTTATCTTGGAAAGAACGGGTATGGTTGCGCTTGAAACCTTTCAAACGATTCACAACTATATTGACGTAAAAGAGATGATTCTTCGTAAAGGTTCAGTATCCGCTAAAAAGGGAGAAAAACTTTTGATTCCTATAAACATGCGTGATGGTTCGCTTGTTTGCATTGGAAAAGGTAACGAAGATTGGAACTTTTCAGCCCCTCACGGCGCAGGAAGATTGATGTCTCGTACCGTTGCGTTTGAACGTCTTACTATGGAGGAATACCAAAAAGAAATGAAAGGTATTTATTCTACTTGTATCAATGAGGCAACTTTGGATGAATCGCCTATGGCTTATAAATCTATGGATGAAATCGTAGGGAATATCGAGCCTACTGCCGAAATTGTTACAAGAATAAAGCCCGTTTACAACTTCAAAGCATCTGAATAAAAAGAGTGGTTTGTTAAATATACTTTAACAAACCACTTGTTTTTTAAAGATAGAAAATTTTTGTAAATTATGCCACAAGAACAAAAGTGGAGATAGGCTTGGAAAGGCAAACCCCTTGTGGCTTCGTGTTAACCAGTTTATCTCCGTTTTAATATGCCCCAAACCAATTTTCAAATCAAAAGAATCTTTCCTTGGCGTAAAGGCATACCGCCATCGCCTCGTTATATATACTTTACCCGACGTTTTTCGGTTTTCTGATAATCACGATAATCGCCAGCGTTACGCATACCAGACATGCAACTATTGACAGCGCCGACTTCAAGATTACGTCAAAATTGGGGACTATCAATACCGCGGTAAGAGTAAAGGCGCATGCGCTACCAAGGAACGCCGTAAATAGCGATTTCGCAAGTTTCGCTCTCGACTTGTCCACGATAACGAAAGCCGATAACAGCACGAGCGCAACGTAAATTTCGCCGAGAAGAAGATAAAACCACGGATTTGTTTCCGCCACCCCACTCACGAGCGACACGATAATTGATGCCACGGCAAGCGCGGTAATAAGCGCAGTATTAACGCCAAAGACGAACGCCCTGTTCGTTTTCTCGCTCTTTGCCTTGGGGAATATCCCGACGTTTTGTAACGGCTTGACGAGCGCGAGCAAGAGCGCGTAATTGACTGCAAAAACCACCACTTGTGGCAGTCTGTAAGCAATCATATACTCAAAGAAATTCATCGTTTCTATATAGCCGTAGAAAGTATAAAGCGCAACCGAGCCGATACCGAGCGTGCAAACGATTAGCGACGAAAACGCTCCAATCGTGCATTTGATATAATCGTTCCTGATCGGCGTTTTATAAAGAAGGGCGATAAAGATGGGATAAATCGTATTCGATAAAAACGTCAGCGGTACGAAAGGCGAGCCGAATAACAAGTTACCGAGTACGTCGGATATTGCTCCGACCACCATACCCCCGAAAACGCCGAGTGACGCGCCCGAAACAAGCCAAGGCAAATAAATAAACGTCACCGTCATTGTGGGTGTCAGCGTAAGCGACTTTCCTATAATCTTCATCACGAGCGCGAGCGCAACGAAAGTTGCGAGTTTCGCCAACCGCTTAGCCGAAAAATACGGTTCTTTTTCGCTTACGGCTCTTTTGTCTTTATGCATCTCTTTGTCAGCCACGTCAACAGGCGTAGCGGATTCAGGAGAGGCAATTTCCTGCTGAGTATTTTTACTCATTGTCGGGCCCTCCTAAGGCAAAATTTTTCAATAATGTTTTGGTTTGCGAAACGGAACTTTGTTTCGCGAAAACGGGTAGCCGAAGACTACCCGCTTATTATACACCTTTATTTGCTTATATGCAAACGTTTTACCGAGTTATCCTTTCTTTTTCGCAAAATCCCGACGTCAAGAAATCCGAACGCCACGGCAAACGCTCCCATGCCCACCGTCCCAATAACGGCGGAAAAAATCAGCGCAAGCAGTTCGGGTAGTCCGAAGAGCAGTCGGTTAGTCCAGGCGGTAATAAAAGAACAGGGCAGAGCGAAAACTGCGCACGCGCCGACAGTTTTCAAAAAATCAAACGACAGCCCCATTTTTTTCTTTATGCAAACGACGTCAAGGGCGGTGGAGAGTATAAGCGAAACGAGTTGCGTAGCGAATAACGCCTCCAAAGAAAAACGACCATAAAAACAAAACGCCACGCCGAACATAACCGCAGAACCGATAACGTAATTCAAAAAACCCTGCTTTTCCATACCGAGTGAGTTCATCATAGACGAAGTTATGCTTTCAAGCGCGACGGGGATAAGAAGCAACCCACCCATTTGCATAAACCGTCCGGCATCTTCGCTTGCGTAGAGAAAAATACCGCACTCTCTTCCCACGCCCGAAAAAATCGGGATAAAAAGCGAAGCGACCACTACCGAAAAGCGGATAGCGTTCTCCGCCTGCCGTCGCACTTCCTTGACGTTGCCCTCTGCATCCGCCTTGGCAAGCGACGGTATCATAGCCTGCGCCAGAGAACCGATTACCGTGATAGGAAGAAAGACAAGAGGCAGAGCCATACCGACCGCCCCACCGTAAACCGCCATAGCCTCTTCGTTCGTCATACCCGAACTTGCGAAAAGAAAGGGGATAACGACGGCAAGCACAGAACTAACGAGAGACGAGGAAGCGCGTAGCAGACTAATCGGCGCGCTCGACTTGATAAGCGGTTTTAATTCTCCTTTGGGTGTAGCCAACCGTCCGCCCTTGACAAAATACAACAGGGCGGTCAGTCCTGCTGATACTCCCATGGCGATTGTAAGCGATAACGCCGAAGCAAAAGTCTTGTTCATGCCCACCGTAAAAAAGATTACGCACACGGCGATACGCGATAGTTGTTCGACTAACTCGATTACGGAAATTGCCGTAAACCGTTCCTTTCCCCAGAACGAACCGCGAAATCCGGCTGCAATTGCCGAGAACAAAAGGGCAGGGAGCAGAGTATAAAAAACCATGCTTGCATCCTCGCTTCCCATAAGCGCGCTAAGAGGCGCTTTGAGAAGCATCGCAAGCCCGATAAGCCCCACCGCAAGCAGGACGTTTATAAGCACGCCTGCGCTCGTCAGATTATCCGTCCGCCTTAATCCTTTCGCCTCGTATCCTGCCGTCATTTTGCCTGCAATCAATGGCAACCCGCTGGATACTAGTATCATCGGCGCAAAGAAAAAACTCAGCGCCACCTGATAAACACCGAGCGCGCTTGCCCCCATTTCTCTCGACAAATAAACCTTAAACAAAAACCCAAGCGCCCTGTCTACGATAGAAAAGGACGTAAGCGTAAATACCGCCTTAACCAGCCTGTTCATACGCTAATCTATTAAATATATCCGACAATTATTCGAAATAATCTCACACTTGTATAAACAAACCCAAACAAAAAAACACGGAGTAAGGGTAGGTTCTCATAAGGATATTGAGTGAATACAAGAGAAAATACCAAATAAAACATGCGTAGCGGATTATATTCTCTTCAACATTAAAGTTGTTTTATATACCGAACAAAACTATTGCAAAAACATATAAAATATGGTATAATAACGTAAAAGTAGACGTTTTGCTACCATGCAAACCGGTATGGATAAATCCATACATGATGTGTTTTCTTTAGGCAGGCGCGTACTTATAAACAAGTTATCCTGCATAATCGAAGTCGCTATGGTTTAAGGCGAAAGTGAAAAATCCGTTCATTTGGATTAAAATAATTTATAGTACAGGAGGATTTTTATATGGAACTGAAAAAATTGGATAAAAAAGTACTTAAGTTATGGTACATTCATGCGGGTATAATGTCGTTGGTGTTATTGGGCATTTTTACAATTACGTTTATAATTCTGAATATACCAGGAGTACCCGACGACGTAAAACATGCCGTTTTGCTTGGAGTAGGAATACTTGTCGCATTACTTCTTGTTTTCGCTTTGATTATGCCGGCATTGCGCTATAAGATGTATGCATGGGGTTATGACGATAAACGAATTGTTGTGAAGCAAGGCGTAATTTTTAGGCAGAGAGTAGTGATTCCTATCTGTCAGATTCAGGACCTTCACAGCGCGCAAGGCCCGATTATGATGATGTTAAAGCTGAGTGTTGTTACTATATCCACGGTAGGATCTAATTTTAGCATATCTACGCTCACGACCGATGAAGCAGAACGTATGATCAATGATCTTGAGCGCCATCTTGAAACAAGAATTGAGGAACTGAAAAATGAAGAGATTTAACAAAGGATATATATATTCTGGTTTACTGACAGATCTGTTAAAAATCCTTCCGATAATATTATTATTTTTAGTTCGTTTCTTCCTTCTTGAGGGTGAAAAAACAGCAGATGCAAGTATCGCAGTAATTCTTTTTTTTGCGATTACGTTCGTTGTTTATTTTTCGTGCTGTATTGCTTACAGAATTATGTATTACAAGACCGCCGGATACGAACTGACAGAAACGGAAATCAAATGTAATAGAGGCGTATTTTTCAGAAAACGCTCTGTTTTAGACTACAAGAAGGTTCACGCCATCGATAAAAGGCAAAACATATTTCATAGGATCTTTGGCATCGCAATTCTGATGGTTGATAGCGGTTCTGCCAACACCCCTCATCAGGCTGAGATAACTATTATTGAAAACTCAAAGATTGTTGATGCTTTGATAAACGAAATAAATGCATTGAAAGAAAGCGGTATACGAACCGCTAAGGACTCAAAAGAAGAAGTGTTGCTCTCCGACAAGGATAGCCTGTACCATTTCACTTCTAAAAAGAAGATGCTGTATACGCTCAGCCAAGTAGTTGCAACGGTGTTAGTTTTGACATTGTTTGGCGTAATAGCCATTATCGTTGTAAGTGTTTGTTGCACTCTGATGTTCCAGCTTGATGCTCTCGATGCAGTTGGATGGGAACAGAGTTTTCAAACTACTATCTTGATTTCTGTGCCCGCAATACTATTTTTCTCGAGTGCTTCATTTGTCATATTTATGATCCACACGTTCGTAAGATACCACAACTTTATCATCACTAAAAAAGGTAACGAAATTCAGATTTCCTTCGGATTTTTTGAACGATATACCAACACCTTTAGTTATGATAGAATCAAGGCCGTAAGGATCTCGCAAGGACTTATTCAACGGATGCTGGGCTTTGCCACGATCAATCTCGAGGTGATTGGATACACAAACAACGCAGGGGAAAACAGAAACTTAAACGGTGGCGTACTTGTTCCGTTTTGTAAATATAATGAGATTGGTGAAATCTTGGGTAAGGTATTGCCTGATTATATTCCCGACAAAAAGCAGATGAAGGCTGTTTCATATTTTCCGTTTATATCGTGGTTTTCCCTAATTTTTGGAATCATAACAGTTGCGGTGTTGTTGCAAACGATTGCGACTATAATGATATTCAACGTGTCCGCTTCTGTGATTACAACCGTTGCTCTTGCCATTGTAGGCACGGCAATCATAGTGCTTGTTGTGAATGTATTAAGTTCAGTTCTCAGCTATAAAACCAACGGTATTACTATTAACAACGGTAAAATAACAGCCTACTATGGTGGATTTATTAAAAATATTACAGTATTTATGTCTAAGCATCTTATTGCGGCAGAAAATATAACTACACCGCTTCGCCAAAAAGCAGGTATTACAAGCCTTGTTATGCACATTAAAACTAATGTGATTTCGAATAAAATTATGGTTCACATCCAAAATGAAGAACTTTCTAAAGAGATAGAAGAATTATTGGTACTGTAATAATTGATGCCACCAATGGTCTAAGTTTCCCACTCAACCATAAAAAGCAATTATAAAAACAACTCAACCCTAGTCCCAAAATGGAGCGAGGGCTATTTCTACGATTTTTTAACTTTTGCAGAAAAACCCTTGACAAATCTCTTCTCTGCGAAAATTATTTAAGAAAAAATAAAAAATGGTCACATTGTGACCATTTTTTATTCCATATCGGCTTTGACCTTATAGGTAATCAGACCGCCTTTAACTACTTTACAGTGGAAAGGTAAGTTTTCATATATTTCACCGTCTAGTTCGACGGGATAACCACCGTTGTCGATTTCCACTTCTTCGACTTCATAATGCGTGATTTCGGGCAATTTTTCATGCTTGCCTTTGACGAAGCCGGGAATCAATCGCATAACACCGCGTTTGTGTTTTTCTATGATCAGCAAGTCAAGTTTACCATCGTCTATTTTAGCGTCGGGGCAGGCGTACATACCACCACCGAAAGCCTTGCCGTTACCCACGCCGACCATAATGCAGGATTTCTCCAACCACTCGCCGTTGATTTTGATACGCATAGAGTAGGGCTTGAGTTTGAGCAAGCACTTAATTAGTGACATGTAATATGTAATAGCGTTCTTTTTGTTTATGACCGCTTGAAGCACTTCCACGTCCATACCTGCGCCAGCAACGTTAAGACATCTCTTGTCACCGCATTGAATAAAGTCAATATTCTTCGTTTCTCCGCGCAAAATATCCTCAAACGCTTCAATAGGATCATTGGAAAGTTTGCTGGTGCGTGCAAAATCGTTTCCGCGCCCTGCCGGAATAAATCCAACAACGGTTTTGCCGTTCGTTACAATCCCATTAACGACTTCGTGGAAAGTCCCGTCACCACCGATAGCGATTACGTTATCTGCGCCGTCTTCGCAAAGTTCTCTCGTCAGGGTAGTAGCGTGTCCTTTTGCATTGGTCTGATAAACGGTATACTCAATACCCTTTTTGTCACAATATTCAGTAATACGTTGAAGGTATTCCGCCCCTCTTTTCTTACCGCTTCCTTTGTTGACTACGAAATTATACATAATCGAATTATAACAGATTTTGAATAAAAGTACAAGAGAAAGCGCGACGTTTCCAAGAAATTATCCCAAAAATTATATTATACAATAAAAAAACGATTGAAATTACCCTTTTCGTATGATATACTTTTCCATAATGAAGATAAACGTACCGAAATGGCTTTATGAAATAGCCGAAATAAATTCTCAGCCTCTGTACCTTGTCGGTGGATACGTGCGTAACGCGCTTTGCGGACTTCCACCCTCTGATGTGGACGTAGCAGGCGTAGCAATGCCCGAAGACCTTATTCTTCCCAAGGGTTATTATTTCGCAACGACTTATAAGCGTATGGGTACGGCGCTCATCAAGCATCGTTATCTACATGGCGCGGAAGCCGAATACACTCCTTTCCGCACCGAAGAATACGCGCCGGGCGGAGCGCACACTCCCACGAAAGTTTGTTTCAACGCCAGCGTGGAAGAGGACGCGCGCCGTCGGGATTTTACTGTAAACAGCATATATTACGACATAAAGAAAGATGAGATAATAGACTTTTTTGGTGGCGTAGAGGATGCGAAAAACAAAATTCTCCGCGCTTACGACCCCGAAAAGGTCTTCGCATCTGACGGTTTGCGCCTGCTTCGTCTTATACGCATTTCTGCCCAAACAGGTTTTACGATTGATCCCGAAACGGAGCGTGTAGCCAAAGCCTCTGCGCATCTTCTTGCCGATATCACTATGGCGAGAAAATCGCTTGAATTGCAAAAAATCCTCTTTGCCGACCTTGCTTTCGACGTTATAGACGCGCATTATAGGGGATTGACTCTTTTGCGTGACTATGGCTTTTTGCCCTACGTTTGTCCCGAACTTGCCGACCTTGACGGGCTTGCTCAACCTGCCAAATACCATAAATACGACGCGCTCGAACACACTTTCAGAGTAGTCCGTTCCGCGCCTCCCTCCATACGCTTAGCCGCGCTTTTTCACGATATAGGCAAAGCGCCGTGTATGAAGCATGATGGTAATATGCACGAACACGACGTAGTCGGCGCGAAAATGCTGGAAAAAATTCTTTCCGAAGAGGGCTTAAGACTGTCCACCAAGGAAATAGACCGCACTATCCGTCTTGTGCGCAACCATATGTACGACAAAGAAAGACAGACCAAAAGCGGAAAAATGCTCATTTTCGTAGCAAAAAACTTCGATATTATCGACGATTTGTCCGAACTTATGGATGCTGACAGCCTGGGGAAAGGCACGGTGTTGACGGCTGAGCCCAACCGCCTGAAAGAGTTCCGCGATATTCTGGTACAGTCAGGCGCGCCCATACGCCAATGCGATTTGCACATAAGCGGAGTAGACCTTATCTCTCTCGGATACGAGGGCGAAGAAATAGGCAAAGAACTCAACCGCTTATACGAAACGTGCGTGCTTAATCCTTCTCTCAACAACCATAAAAAATTGCTGGAATTATCGAAACGTGGAAAAATAAACAGAAAAACAGAATAACGCGACCAAACCAATCTCATATTAAAAGTATGAGATTTTCTTTTTACTTAAAAACCTCGTTATTATTTGCTTTGGCGATAATAACTTTCTGCCTGCCTTTGTTTTCCATAACGACGGCTTTCGCCATAACTCCCGATTTAATTCTCGTCTACGGCAGAGATACTTATGAATATTATGAAAGGAGATTAAACGCAACCGACTTTACGATAGCCGAGGATTTCGAACGCCGAAAGATAAACGCTCCCATATCTGAAAAAATCCAACTCGTAACCCGCCTTGTTAAGAGCGGTTCAGCCCTGAAAGACGCTATGCTTTATTGTTTTCCGTATTTTGCCGAAACGGTAGAAAGGGCGAGCAGAGAAATAAGCGCGCTCCCCGTCAATGCCGAGATACGCTTTTACCCCGACAGATATCCTATGTTCGAGATAAAGCGTTCGTCTTACGGTTGTAGGGTGGACGAAGACCGTATATACGAGGAAGCGTATTACGCGCTCAGTAGCGGTATAAAGCGTATAGGTATAAGCGTTCAACCCATACCGCCCGACGTTACAGCCGAAAGTCTTTCCGCTTGTACCCGTCTGCGTTCAAAGTTTTCCACTTCATATGTTGGCTCGACAGACGAACGCAAACATAACATCGCGCTTGCGCTGTCGCGGATAAACGGCACGGTAGTAAACGCCGGCGAAACCTTTTCTTTCAACGAACGAGTAGGTAAGCGCACCGCTTCGCAAGGTTTTCTTCCTGCAAAAATAATAATGGAAGGCAAGTACGTAGAGGGCGTGGGCGGTGGCGTGTGTCAAGCCTCGACTACGATCTATAACGCCGTTCTTCTCGCAGGGCTGAAAGTTCGTGAGGTACATCGTCATACGCTCGTACCCACTTACGTAGAGCCTTCTTTTGATGCAATGGTGAACGGTAGCGGTTGTGATTTTCGATTTATCAACGACAGCAAATATCCCGTGTTCATAAAAGCGTATGCCGATTCAGCCACAGCTACGGTAGAAATATACTCAACACCGCAAGAAAATAGCATAGTCAGAAAAAGCCTTACGCTCGAAATGGGCGAAAGACCTGCCGACGAAGAATTTATCGACGAAAACAGAGAATACACACAAGGTTTGGCGGGCGGTGAAAGAGTCAAAGTAAGCGGTGGCGCGCCGAGAGTGAAGAGCGAAGGATATCTCGTTTATACCTACGCCGACGGCAGAAGGGAAGAAATAAAAATCCGTTCGGACGAGTATGCCGAAACGACGGGGAAAGTCGCGATTGCGCCCACCGATTAATTTGCCTTACAAAGAAAAAACAATCGAATAATTATTGACAACCTGCGCTCGTTTGATATATACTAAATACGATAGCGAAATAAATGTGGAGGTATAATATCTTGGAAGAAAAAAACAAAAACTTTAAAGCTAAGACAAATTTGTTCAGAAAAATTCTTTCCTTGTCTTATACCAAAAAAACCTTAATAACACTTGCTACAGTGGTAGTTCTTATCGGTATTGCCGTTCTCGTGTGCGCGCTTATAGATATGAATAACCCCGATTGGGAGATGAATTGGTACGGCTTCTTAATCGGCTCGGCAATCGTACTTTGCGTAATAATGGGACAGTACGCGTGTGTAAAACAGGGTTATTATTCCGACCTTTTGTTTGACTACGCGATCATTGCTCTGATTTGCGCCTTTGGTGGCGGAGTATTGTACTTCGGGTTTTCAAACAACTTCAATTTTGCGGGAATAGGCGTTATCGGCGCGCTTTTCGGCGCGGTAATCGGACTCGTACTCACAATGCTCTTTTATAAGTTCATATATAATAGATATGCTGAAAAGAAAAAGCCGTACGTAAGACTTACGCAAATGCTTGATCTTGCAGGCGTATTCGTACCGTTTGGTCAATGCGTGGGCAGAATCGGTTGTTACTTCGGCGAGTGCTGTTACGGTATTCCCGTAGACTTCGACTTTTTCCCCTTCTCGTATGAGGTGCACGGCGTACTTCATCTCGGTAATCCGTTTATTGAATCAATCTGGTGTCTGATGGACTTTATTCCTTTGCTCATTTTATATCTGTCCAAGCGCAAGAGTTTCAACGGTTTTTACATATCGGTATACTGCATCTGGTACGGTATCGAAAGATTCGTACTTGAATTCTTCCGTGATCCCGCGCAGAAATTACAGGCGAACGGCGGTTTTGGTGATGGGTTTGGAATATCCCAGGTTACCTCTCTGCTTATGATTGCCTTTGGCGTTATATGGATAGCGCAGTATATAATTCGCGCCAGAATAGCAGGTAAAAAAATAATGATACTCGTTCCCAAAGACAAACTTTCGGACGATTACTTTGAATACGACAAAACGATATACGCTCACCCTCAAGGCGACGGCGAAGGCAATCCGTACGTTCTTCCTATAACGAACGCGAATTTTGCGGAAACTACCAATGCTTGCGCTGAAAAGTGTGGTGAAACAAAAGTAGAATCAAACGAAACCGTTAAGAACCAAACGGATGAAAAGGTGGATAATGACTGACGAAGAAACGCTGGAAATAAAAAGCCGAAAAATCAATCGGGTATGCAACGTCATTTCCGCATTTTTGATACTTGTCGCAGGCGGAATCCTGCTCGCTTTCGGTATATCGGGTGAAACTATTGGCGTTAGCGTAGCGCAACTCGCTTTGCCCGTTATATTGCTTGCCATCGGACTTGTTTTGCTTTTCCGCGCACTCGTAAAAAGCAATACCGTCACGTTATATCTTTCGGTAATCTTTCTCGTGTCGTCGGCAATATCCTTTATTGCGCACTTAACTCCCGTCACTTACGGAGTGATATATCCGTTATATATCGCTTCGCCGGGTATAGCATCATTTTTTACCATGCTTATGAGCAGGGAGTATGCTTATCACTTGAGATTATTGTTTTTGTTCGCTGTTCCTGCAGTATTCTTTCAACTGCTTGCAACGGCGGTATGGAGCGTAGATATATTTATTCCTGCAATAGTATTTTTCGTAGGAGTAATAACGCTTGACCTTGCTCTTTCGGCAAAAAGCGTTACTGAGGAGTAAAAAGGAGCAAATATGAAAATAACGAGAAATCTTACCTTGATGACCGACCTTTACGAACTCACGATGATGAACGGTTATCACGAACTTGGCACGGAAAATAAGACGGCGGTATTCGACGTATTTTTCCGTCAGGCAGGTCAGATATCTTACGCCGTATCAGCAGGCTTGGAACAAGCGGTAGATTATATCCGTAATTTGCATTTTGATGACGAAGATATCGAATATCTCCGTCGGAATACGCCCTTTTCGGACAGTTTTTTACTTACTCTCAAAAATTTCCGTTTCACGGGCGACGTTTGGGCAGTACCCGAAGGCACTATAGTTTTCCCCAACGAGCCGATTATGATAATACGTGCTCCGCTTGCGCAGGCGCAACTCATAGAGCCTGCGATTCTGAATATAATAAACCACCAGACGCTTATTGCAACGAAAGCATCAAGAGTAAAAAAATCGGCGGGTAATGCGTCCGTAGCCGAGTTTGGACTTCGTAGGGCGCAAGGCCCTGATGCTGGCATATACGGTGCGCGCGCTAGCGTAATCGGCGGATGTTCAAGCACTTCCAACGTTCTTGCAGGACAGGCGTTTGATATTCCCATAAAAGGAACGATGGCTCACAGCTGGATAATGAGTTTCGAGAGCGAACTCGAAGCCTTCCGCAAGTTCGCCGAAATATATCCCGATAATACGCTTCTTCTCGTAGATACTTACGACACGCTCCGTAGTGGAATCCCCAACGCGATAAAAGTTTTTGACGAACTCAAAGCGCGTGGCAAAAAGCCGGTAGGCATACGCCTTGACAGCGGTGACCTTGCCTATCTCTCCAAAAAGGCGCGCAAAATGTTGGACGAAGCAGGGCATAAAGACGCGATAATTTTCGCATCCTGCGACCTTGACGAATTCGTAATATCCTCGCTTGCCGAGCAGGGCGCGAAGATAGATGCGTATGGCGTAGGAACTCGACTGATCACCAGTCAGAATATGCCGTCGCTGGGTGGAGTATATAAACTTGCTGAACTTACAGAGAACGGCAAACAGGTCGCAAAAATAAAAATAAGCGACACGCACGAAAAAATCACAAATCCGGGCTTTAAGACCTTATATAGAGTATATGATGAAGAGGGTATGGCGTTTGCCGACCTGATTGCGCTTGAAAAAGAAAAAATAGACGAGAGCAAACCTCTCACACTTACGCATCCGACTATGCGTTGGAAAACGACGACGTTGGAAAAATACACGCTCCGCAAGTTGCTCGTACCCGTGTTTGAAAAAGGTAGGCTCGTTTACGAACTGCCTGCGCTGGGCGAAATATGCGACTATAACGAAGTGGAGAAAAAGTCGTTCTGGGACGAATATCTTCGTAACGTCAATCCCGAGATTTATAAAGTCGATTTATCCGACGAATTATACGAATTAAAAACGCGCCTTATAGCACCGCATTTCGGAGGTAAGAAATGAAATTCCGCACGGTAAAAAACGGTTACGATCCCGAAGAAGTAGAGAGTTACGTCAACCGCATAAGAGAAGTATACGACGAAACTCTCGTATCACAGCGTGATCGGATTTTCTCTCTGAAAGACGAACTCGTAAAAGCGGAAAACGAACTTGCCGAGTACCGCGCGCGTAAATCCCAGATTTCCGAAGCGATAGAGTCTGCGCTTTCCAAGGCAGAGGAAATAGAACGGCTTACGAGAAAGAAAATCGCCAAAGAACTTGCTTCTCTTCGAAAGTTCCATAAGCGTTGGGTGGAGTACTTCGCCCGTCTTATCAAACAATATCCGCTTGACGAAACGTTGCAATCGGCAGGCGAGGCGGATAAAGCAATTTCCGCAATATTGGGCGAGGCGGAAGCAACGCCGACGGCAGACTTCAAATCAGAAAATTTCAATCCCGTTGAAATGATAGAAAATCACTTGGCATCGGAAAGCGTAGACGAACAATTCGATTACGATGCCGCCCTTCATCCCGAAGAAAATCTTGAACAAATACTCAAAGATCTCGGAGTATTTTTTGAGGATAAATAAACCAAGCGTCCCGACTGTACCGATAAGGAGGAAAAATGCTGAACGAACTCATAAAAAAAGTGAACGTCCTTGCCCAAGAAATGGCAAAAAATCCCGATCTTAAAAAAGAATACGATATTTCTTTACAAAGAACGATGAATTTTATTTCCGCAAACAATATCCCACACGAAACAGTAATAATTATTGAGGATAGAATTTGTAAAAATCTCTTGCGTAAACGCATTGAAGACGAATCTTTTGCTTCGATAGCAATAGCGAAGGAAAAATTGGAAAACGCCCGTAAAACCGAAGAGTGGTACGACCGCGCCATAAAAGCAGGCAAGGGATATGCCGAAGCGGAATACCTTGAAAAGAAAGCAAGACTTGATGACGCTCGTACGGCGGTAATGCGTTCATCAGGTGCAAAAAGAGAACTCGCAATAAAGAGATACTCGGAGGCGGTTAAAATATGCGCCGATGCCAAATCGAGATTTATGGCAGTTGGAAACGCAGATAAATCACGTTTGATAGAGGTTTACAATATAGCGCGCGCGGAGAGAGAAAAAGCGGAAAAAGAACTTGAAGCCCTTTCTTCCGGCGGAATGAACGGAAACCACGAATACGTTTCAAAAAGCGGAGAAATCGCAAAAGCATTGGGATTAGGCGTTGTTATAGAAGAAGAAATTATCGATGGAATTGAGTCGGAAGACGTTATGGAGGAAACGACTATGGATGTTTTAGAGACATTGCCTTATGCAGAAATCGTTGAGGAAGAAGACGTTTTCGATGGCGTAGAGATTGCTACGACGGTAGAACCCGTAGTTTGCCATCAGGTAGTACAGCCCGCACAACCGCAGGTATTACAGCACCAGATCGTTCAGTCACAACCCGCTATGCCCGATGCCGACGTGATAACGAAAGCGGTCAAAGGCGCGCTTGCGGATAACGACAGATTTAAGTTCATACTTGAAGAAGTTCGTTTCCAGGCAAGCTTAGAGGTTGCGAAAATAAGACAAGAAGTTGAGCGCGTGAAGAACGAGGCAATGGAAGAGGTCAGAAAACTGATGGAAGAATTAAAGCGTATTAAGAATGACGCCGAAGTTCTTCGCGTTGAAGCGAATCGCGCTCAGATGTCTGCCGAACTCGTAAACAAAGCCCGTACGTCTGCGACCTTAAATGCGCGTCGTACTGCTTTCGCGGCGAAGAAGACCATTAACGCTGCAAAAAAAGCGATAGAATCGGCGCGTAAATCCCAGAGCGCGAAATATAATTATTAATGATAAAAGTCCCAAATGATAAAAAAGCATTTGGGACTTTTTTGCGCTGTAAAAATAACGAAAAAACACCGTGAAAATCTTTTATGACAAGCCTTAACGATTTGACAAGCAAGAGATGTTTATAGTATAATCGTTAAGATATAATCGAAACGAAAAATCGTTTTCGTTAAAAAAGTGAGGAGAATAGTTATGACGAGTATGGAAAGATACAATGAGTGGAAATTAAAAGTCACTGATTTAAGTCTTAAAAAAGAACTCGAAAAAATGGCTGGTGACTCAGTGGCGATTGAAAATGCTTTTTATAAAGACCTTGAATTCGGTACGGGTGGTATGCGTGGCATACTCGGAGTGGGCACGAACTGCCTTAATATTTATAACATAAGAAAAGTTACTGAAGGCGTAGCGCGCGCAATGGAAGCGAAAGGACAGAAGAGCGTCGTTATCAGTTACGACAGCCGTATTAAATCCAAAATTTTTGCTCGCACGACGGCTACGGTCTTTGCTTTCCATAACATTAAGGTATTCCTCGTTCCCGAAGAATCACCCACTCCTTTCCTTTCCTACGCAGTAAGAAAACTCGGCTGTGATATGGGCGTAATGATAACCGCTAGTCACAATCCCAAACAGTATAACGGATATAAACTTTTCAATTCAACGGGATGTCAGGTTCTTGACGATGAAGCGAACGAAATTATTTCATACGTAGATAAGGTAGATCCCTTTGAAGTCAAGCCCCGTACTTTTGCATATTACGTAAAGCACGGACAAATCTCTTACGTAGAACAGTGGGTATACGGCAATTTCCTCAACGACGTTGAAAGTCAATCGCTTAACGACGTAAATCCCATAAAAATAGTCTATACTCCGCTTAACGGCGCAGGTTTCAAACTTGTTCCCGAAGTTCTTTATGAACGTGGTTTTACGGATATTGAAATAGTAGAAAAGCAGGCTCGTCCGAACGGTAGATTTACGACCTGTCCTTATCCTAATCCCGAAAAACCCGAAGCGTTAAAACTCGCTATCGATCTTGCGAAGAAAAAGGAAGCGGATCTCGTGCTTGCCACCGATCCTGACTGCGACAGAGTAGGCATAGCGGTAAAACATAACGGCGAGTACGTTCTTTTGACGGGCAACGAAGTAGGCGTACTCCTTACCGATTATATACTCGGTACTCGTTATAGCCGTTGGAGTCTGCCGAACAAAGCGGTAATCGTAAGAACTATCGTAACGTCCTCTCTCGTTGATAAAATCGCAGAAAACTTTGGCGTAAAAGTGGAATGCGTGCTTACGGGCTTCAAATGGATAGGTAGCGTAATCGAAAAACTCAAAGCGGAGGGCGATGCTAACCGTTTCGTTATCGGCTTTGAAGAAAGTTACGGATATCTTATCGGAACGCATTGCAGAGATAAAGATGCGGTAGTAGCGTCAATGCTTATTGCAGAAATGGTGAGTTACTACGCGAAAGAAGGAAAAACTCTCGTTGACCAACTTGGCTATATATACGACAGATACGGTAAATACGAGCATAAGAATATTTCCAAAAAGTTCGAAGGCGCATCGGGTAATGCCAAGATGAAAGAACTTATGGATGGACTTCGTACCAATCCCATAATCTCGCTCGGCGGTGGAAAAATAATAAAGAGCATTGACTTTATGGACCAATCGGTTTATGACGTACCCAAGTCCAACGTAATGTTATATGAAACGGATAACGGCTTGACCGTGGTCGTAAGACCTTCGGGCACAGAGCCTCTTATCAAATTTTATATTACGGCAACGCTCAGCGCGGAGGAAAATAAGAAACTCTTCGATTCCGCGGTTTCCGACATTGATAAAATTTTTGCTTAGGCATTTGAAAAAGTCACCTATGGGGTGATTTTTTCTTAAAGTAAGCGATAAAATAAGAAAAAACAGACAAAGAAATGAACCTTTAACGGAGAAGATAAATGAAAAAAGCATACTTGATTCTTGAAAATGGCGACGTCTACGAAGGCTCTTCAATAGGCGTTAGCGGAGAGAGTATAGGTGAAGTCGTGTTTACGACGGGCATGGGCGGTTATATGGAAACGCTGACCGATCCCGGATATTACGGACAGATTATCACACATACTTTCCCTTTAATAGGTAATTACGGAGTAGTTGCATCTGACAATGGAGGAAGCAAAATATACGCGAAGGGCTATATCGTGCGCGAACTGTGTCAAACGGGCAGTAACTTCCGCAAAGAAGGCGAACTCGGCGCATGGCTGGAAGAAAACGGCGTAGTGGGTATCGAAGGCATCGACACTCGCCGTCTTACCAAAACGATAAGAGAGTACGGTGTAATGAACGGTATGATTACGCCTAGTCTTGCCCAAAAGGCGCAGAAACTCGAAAGAATCAAAGAGTATAAGATTAAGGATGCGGTGATGTCAACCACCTGCTCGGAAATAACGTCGGTCGGAAAGGGGGAAAGAGTAGTCCTTATCGATTACGGCGCAAGCGGTTGCGTAGCGGAAAAACTCGCTTCGCGCGGATTGGAAGTAATAACCGTACCCGCTAGCGTTAAAGCCGAAGAAATACTTGCGCTTAACCCCGTGGGCATAGTCCTTTCGGGCGGAGCAGGTAATCCCACCGAAGCGAAGCAGATGATAGCCGAACTGAAAAAACTGAACGAAGCGAAACTTCCTACTTTTGCGTACTCGCTTGGACACCAACTTCTCGCAATCTCGCTGGGCGGAAAGATTCGCAAACTCAAATACGGTCACAGAGGAGCAAGCCAACCCGTCAAGGATTTATCGACGGGCAAAGTCCACGTTACGAGCCAGAATCACGGCTACGTGGTAATGAACGGCTCTCTTCCCGAAACGGTAGCGAAAACGACTATGATAAACTTAAACGACAAATCGTGCGAAGCGCTCGAATATCAGGATCGCCCTGCTTTCAGCGTTCAGTTCGATCCTGCGTCGCTCGTAGAACCTTTGATTGGAAAAGACCTTTTTGATAAATTCATAGCAACGTTGGAGGTGTCAAATGCCTAAGTTCAAAGACATAAAGAAAGTACTCGTAATAGGCTCCGGTCCCATAACGATAGGACAGGCGGCGGAATTTGACTATGCAGGCACTCAGGCTTGCCATACCCTGAAAAATGAAAAAATCAAAGTCGTACTCGTAAACTCCAACCCTGCAACGATAATGACGGATAAGGCAATGGCGGATAAGATTTATATCGAACCGCTTACACTCCCCGTTCTCGAAAGAATAATAAAGCAGGAAAAGCCGGACGGCATACTGCCCGGTCTGGGCGGTCAGACGGGACTGACTCTTTCCATGCAACTTGATAAAAGCGGATTTTTGAAGGAAAACAACGTTCGCTTACTCGGTATGAATCCCGAAACTATAGACAAGGCGGAAGATAGACAACTCTTCAAGGATACTATGGAATCCATAGGACAGCCTTGCATACCCTCTCTCGTCGTAAACGACGTAGAAAGCGCGGTTGGTTTTGCCGACGAAATCGGTTATCCCGTTATCGTTCGCCCTGCGTTCACTTTGGGTGGAGCAGGCGGTGGCATAGCCTACGACGAAGCCGAACTGCGTGAAATTTCTGCGGGCGGACTTTATCTCTCGCCCATAACGCAAGTCCTTATCGAAAAGTGTATATCGGGCTGGAAAGAAATCGAGTTTGAAGTAATGCGCGATCACGCAGGCAACGCAATCGCAATTTGCTCAATGGAAAACCTCGATCCCGTCGGCGTTCATACGGGCGACAGTATAGTAGTCGCTCCTGCTGTTACACTCGCAAGCAAAGAATATAATATGCTCCGCTTGGCGGCTCTTGATATAATCACCGCGCTCGGAGTAGAAGGCGGTTGTAACGTACAGTTTGCGCTCAAACCTGACAGTTTCGAGTACGCGGTAATAGAAGTCAATCCCCGCGTATCCCGTTCGTCTGCGCTCGCTTCCAAGGCGACGGGCTATCCTATCGCAAAAGTGTCCACACTCGTTGCGCTCGGTTATAATCTTGATGAAATTCCCAACGCAGTAACGGGTACGACAAAGGCTTGCTTCGAGCCTACCATAGACTATATCGTAGTAAAACTCCCTCGCTGGCCGTTTGATAAGTTCGTTTACGCAAAACGCCAACTCGGTACGCAGATGAAAGCGACGGGCGAAGTAATGGCAATCGCGCCCACCTTTGAGCAAGCGCTTATGAAAGCCGTACGCGGTAGCGAAGGATATAGCCTTGACAATCCCAAGTATAACGAGTATTCGGACGAAAAAGTCCTTTCCTCGCTTATGCCTGCCAACGACTACCGTTTGTTTATGATATACGAAGCATTAAAGCGTAAAATCAGAACGGTAGACGAAATTTGTGACGAAACGAAAATAGACAAATGGTTCGTTGCGAAGATAAAAAATCTCGTAGACTATGAAAACGAAATAAGGGGAGTTGCTCTTACCAAAGAAGCGTATATCCGCGGTAAAAAACTCGGTTATCCCGATAAAGTACTTTCCTCGCTTTCGGGCAAACCGCTTCCCACTCACCGCAAGGCAGTCTATAAGATGGTAGATACCTGCGGAGCAGAGTTCTCGGCGCAAACGCCTTACTTCTACTCAACCTACGACGACGAAAATGAAGCGGCGGAGTTCATAAAGAACGCGCCGTCAGGCAAACGCAGAGTAATCGTATTCGGTTCAGGCCCCATCCGTATCGGACAGGGAATAGAGTTCGACTACGCTTCCGTGCATTGCGTATGGGCGCTCAAAGAAGCAGGTTGCGACGTAGCAATCGTAAATAACAACCCCGAAACGGTATCAACCGACTTTGACACGGCGGATAGACTGTACTTTGAACCTCTCACTCCCGAAGACGTAGATAACGTAATCGCCACCGAAAAGCCGTACGGCGCGGTAGTAGCGTTTGGCGGACAAACGGCGATCAAACTCACTCAACATCTTTCGGATAGCAGTGTGCGTATTCTCGGTACGAGCGCGGATATGATAGACGCCGCCGAAGATAGAGAACGCTTTGACGAACTGCTCGAAAGACTGGGTATCAGCCGTCCTGCGGGATTGACGGTCACCAACGTAGAAGATGCGCTCAAAGCAGGCGAAACGCTCGGTTATCCCGTGCTTATGCGTCCCAGTTATGTTCTTGGCGGACAAAATATGATTATCGCTTGGAGCGATGCCGACATAAAAGAATATATGCGGGTTATTCTGACCGAAAACCCCGACAATATCATACTCATTGACAAGTACGTTATGGGTACGGAAGTGGAAGTAGACGCGATTTGCGACGGAAAAGATATTCTTATCCCTGGCATAATGGAACACGTCGAAAGAACGGGCGTGCATAGCGGTGACTCAATCGCGATATATCCCGCGCAAAATCTTACAGACGAAATAACGGAAAAGCTTATCGAAAACACTCGTGAACTTGCGCTCGGCCTCAATACGCAGGGACTTATCAATATACAGTATATAATCAAGAACAACAAGATTTACGTTATCGAAGTAAATCCCCGTTCTTCCCGTACCGTGCCTTATATAAGCAAAGTAACGGGCGTTCCAATGATTAAACTTGCGACTGAGTGTATGCTTGGCAAGAAACTCAAACGTCTTGGTTACGGCACGGGATTGTATAAGCGCAGTCCTTACGTTGCGGTGAAAGTACCCATTTTCAGCTTCGAAAAACTGACCGACCTTGATACTCATCTCGGACCGGAAATGAAGTCCACGGGTGAGGTACTCGGTATAGGCAAAAACCTTGACGAAGCGCTCTTCAAAGGTCTTTGCGCCGCAGGCTATAAAATGGAAAAGCGTGACCGCAAAGGCGTGCTTATCACCGTTCGTGATGCGGATAAACCCGAAATTGCGCCCATCGCCAAGAAATATAACGAAATAGGTTATACGCTTTACGCCACCGCAGGCACGGCGGAAGTGCTGAAAAAAGCAGGTATGAACGTCACCGTCGTGAACAAAATCAGCGACGGCGGAAACGAAACCACCTTTGAAGCCCTCAATAGCGGAAAAATCAGTCTGCTTATTTGTACTTCGTCACGTGGCAGAATACCTTCCGAAGACGACGTAAAACTCCGCCGACTTGCAGTCACTCTGGCAATTCCCGGACTGACGTCGCTTGACACGGCGAACGCGCTTGCCAACTCTCTCCGTTCCAAGTACTCGCAGGGCAATATCGAACTCGTTGACATCAACCGTATGAGAACGGAAAAGCAGAAGATAAACTTTATCAAAATGCAGGGAACGGGCAACGACTATATATACGTTGATTGCAGAAAGTACGATATACCGAATATGGAATCAATAGCCGTAAACCTTGCCGACAGACATTTCGGCGTAGGCGGAGACGGAGTAGTCTTTATCTGCAATTCCACCGTTGCCGACGTAAAAATGCGTATGTTCAACGCCGACGGAAGCGAAGGACTTATGTGCGGTAACGCAATCCGTTGCGTAGGTAAATATATTTACGACAACGGTAACGAAAAGAAAAAAGAAGTCACGGTAGAAACGACGAGTGGAATAAAATCCCTCACGCTCTACGTCCGCAATAACGTCGTTACGAGCGCGAGAGTGGATATGGGCAAACCGAAGTTCGAAGCCAAGCAAATTCCCGTAGCAATGACGGGCGAAGTCATAGACAAAGCGGTTAATCTCGCAGGCGAAGAAAGAAGAATAACCTGTGTATCAATGGGCAATCCCCATTGCGTAATAATCGTAGACGACGTAGATAATACTGACGTAAAGAGAATAGGCTCGGAGATTGAAAACGATCCGCTTTTCCCGAACAGAGTAAACGTAGAGTTCGTGCAAGTGCTTGACGAATCGACCATAAAAGTAAGAGTATGGGAGAGAGGCACGGGCGAAACGTACGCTTGCGGAACGGGCGTTTGCGCCAGCGTAGTGGCTTTGACCAGACTGAATAAGTTCAGATTAGGCGACAAAGTTACCGTAAAAGTAAAGGGCGGAGAACTTACCGTGCAGTACACCGAAGATACCGTATATCTCACGGGCGATGCGGTGGAAGTTTATAGAGGAGTTGCAGGATTATAATGAAAATCAATACCAATTACGACAATATTCAAAACAGTTATCTTTTCGTGGAAATTGCAAACCGCGTAAAGAAATATACCGCTTCAAACCCGTCTGCTGATTTGATTAAACTGGGTATAGGCGACGTAACCCGTCCGCTTGCGCCTTGCGTAGTCGAAGCAGGCATAAAGGCGGTAAAAGAAATGGGCGTTTCTTCCACTTTCCGTGGTTATAGCCCCGACTCGCAGGGCTATGACTTTCTCAGAAAGGCAATATCCGATTATTACGCGCTTATGGGCGTAAAGGTAGGCATGGAAGAAATTCACGTGTCCGACGGAGCGAAGAGCGACTGCGGAAATATCGTAGACCTTTTCGATAAGAATAATACCGTTCTGATTCCCGATCCCGTATATCCCGTTTACCTTGACTCTAATATTATGAGTGGAAGAAAGATTATCTTTTGCAAGGCGACCGAAGAAACCAACTTTGCTCCGCTTCCCGATAAAAGCGTAGACTGCGATATAATATATCTTTGCGCTCCCAATAACCCTACGGGCGCAGTATTTACGACGAACGAACTCAAATGTTGGGTAGACTACGCCAACGAAAAAGGCGCTGTAATCATTTTTGATGCTGCTTACGAAGCATTTGTAAGTCAGCCCGACGTACCGAGAAGTATTTTCGCAATAGACGGCGCAAGAACGTGCGCAATCGAACTTTGCTCTTTCTCAAAAACGGCAGGCTTTACGGGTACTCGTTGCGGTTATACCGTCGTTCCCAACGAACTTATGGGTGGAAAACTCGCCAAAATGTGGGCTCGCCGTCAATCGACCAAATTCAACGGCACGAGTTATATTCAGCAGAGAATGGCAGAATCGGCATACTCTCCCGAAGGCATAAAACAGTGCCGTGAAAATATTGACGCTTACCGTCAGAACGCTCGCCTTATCTCAGAGGCTCTTACCGAAATGGGCATATACCATACGGGCGGAGTAAACTCTCCCTACGTATGGCTTAAATGCGGTATGGATAGCTGGGACTTCTTTGACAAACTCCTTACCGAAGCGAACGTAGTCGGTACGCCCGGTTCGGGCTTCGGCTCGTGCGGAGAAGGGTACTTCCGCCTTACCGCTTTCAACACTCTTGAAAAAACCAAGGAAGCAATCGAAAGAATAAAAAAGATATTCTAATACCCCAACCCGAATCAACAAAAAAAGAAGTGGCTGAAACTCAGTCACTTCTTTCGCATATTTTACCAAAAATCAGGAAAAACTACGAGCGTGTTAATCCTTCTCATAAAAACTACGATAATAGCCCTTCTCGTATTTTTCGTAATACGCCTTATGGGTAAAAGGCAGATAGGGGAGATGCAACCGTTCGAGTTTGTTATCACCCTTATTCTTGCCGAAGTTGCGTGCTTACCAATGAATGATCCGTATATCCCATTGCATTTTGGCATAGTCCCTATCATCACGTTATCTTTCCTTGACGTGATTATAAACTTTATCGGCAGAAAGTCTTACGCTTTTCGTTCTTTCGTGGACGGCAGAAGCGTACTTCTTATTGATAAAAACGGCTTGGTATACGAAAACTTAAAAAAGACAAACATGAGCGTTGATGACGTTATTTCGTCGGCGCGTAGTGGCGGTTACGCGGATTTATCCACCATAGCGTACGCTATCATCGAGCCGAACGGTAAGTTTTCTGTTATTGAAAAACCGCAGACTGAAACGCCCAAAAAACCGCTCAGACCTTTGCCCATAATAATGGATGGCAAGCCGAGAAAGAACAACGTCAACCTGGCAGGTATGACCGAGAAACAAATAATCACCCTGCTGAAAGGCCATAAATTACGCATGCAAGACGTTTTGTATATGGACGTAAGACAGAACGGTGAAGTCTACGTTTCGCCCAAGCGCAAACCTTGTTTCACGGATAAAACGCGCGTAACGGGAGGGCAGAACTGGTGAAAAAACTCGTAGTCATCTCTCTTTTATTGCTCGCCGTAATCGGCGCAGGTTTATACGAAGCGTTTTTTGTCAGCGAGTATTTTGGTAAACTCTCAAACAGTCTTGAAGAATTAGGCCTAATAGTGTCCGACTCTGCCGAAGATGAAATACTCACCCCCGTCATAACAGAAACGGACAGACTCATAAACGACTGGGAAAAACAAAACGCAAGACTGTATATACTCTGCAATAACAACGTTCTCAATAACGTCATTGACCGTATGCGACAAGCGCGCTCCTATCTCACTTGCGGAAAAAACGCCGACGCGTACGCTTATCTCGTATCCGCTTCCGTTTACGCAACCTCGCTTGCCGAAGAAATCCTACCACTCCCCGTCAACGTAATATAATGTAATAGGAAAAGTCGCCAAAGTAGCGACTTTTTCACGTTTCAACAAAAATTTCACACATTATAAAGGTTTTATATTCATATACATACCGTATAGGAGAGAAATATGAAAAAAACCTTATTATTACTCATTGCCCTTGCGCTGACTTTCGGAGCGTTTGTTTTCACATCTTGCGACGAAAACGGTGGCGCGAGCGCACATACGCTGTATGAAATTGACGCCACTTTTGACGAAGAAAACCTGACCGTAACCGCAAGCGAAAGGGTGACTTACATAAATAAAACGGAAGCCGAACTCGGCGCGTTGTACTTCCATTTATATCCGTCGGCGTTCAGAAAGGACGCAAGATACGCTCCCGTTGGCGAAAGGGAAAAAGCAGAAGCATATCCCATAGGCGTAGACTACGGCGGAATAACGCTGTCAAGCGTAACGGTAAATGGTGAGGCTTGCGAGTGGAGTATAGGCGGTGAAGACGAAGATATATTGATGATAACCTCGCTTACACTCGTGCCGGGGGATAAGACAGTTGTGGATATAGACTTCACTCTCGATATACCACAAGCCCGTCATCGCTTTGGATGCTTTGACGGAAAACTCAATCTTGGCAATTGGTATCCAATAGCCTGCGTATACGAAAACGGCGCTTTCCGTACCGATCCGTATTACTCGAACGGCGATCCGTTTTACTCGGAAATTGCCGACTATAAAGTATCGTTTACTGCGCCGACGGGCTGGAACGTTGCAGGAACGGGAAGTGTGAAAGCCGAAATAAACGGCGACCTTTCGACCACTACGTTTACGGCAAACGGCGTACGCGACTTTGCGCTTACCGCCTCGGAAAAATATACGTCAATAGAAAAAACGACGGCTGACGGTGTGACCGTGCGATATTATTATTTCTCGGATAATTCCGCAAACGAGCATCT
>JAFXKH010000007.1 GCA_017531795.1 Clostridia bacterium | reverse complement strand
CGTCATCTTTTTAATAAGATGAGATTTCTCGGCTACGCTCGAAATGACGATAATAAGTAACTTGACTGGGAATAAAGCCTCCTTTAGTCTAATAAAGCCGTTTTTGTTTGCAAACTAATTATTTGAAGCGCCAGCCAACGGCTTACGCAAAATCATAAATTGACCTTGTGAAATTGTTGCAAGCACTTTGGAATTTGTGATATAATATTTTTATCAATCTTTTAGGACGGCTTACAGCACAAAATGAGTGGATTTTTTGGAGTAGTGACAAAAGACGATTGCGTGTTCGACTTATTTTTCGGTACGGACTATCACTCCCATCTCGACACACGCAGGGCGGGAATGGCGGTATACAGCGAAGAAAGCGGTTTCACGCGTAAAATACACAAAATAGAAAATTCTCCTTTCAGAACGAAGTTCACGAACGAGTTCAACTCAATGAAAGGCACGATGGGTATAGGTTGTATTTCAGACTATGAAGCGCAACCCTTACTCGTTCGTTCACATCACGGCACGTTCGCCATATCCACGGTCGGAAAAATAAACAACCTTGACGAATTGACCAACCTGACAATAAGCAAAGGCAACCAGTTTTTCCAAATGCAGAACGGCGAACTCAACCCCACCGAAGTCGTAGCCTCGCTCATAAATCAGAAAGAAAACCTGATAGAAGGCATACGCTACGCTCAAGAACTCGTTGACGGTTCGGTGAGTATTCTGCTTATGACGGAAAAAGGCGTTTATTGCGCTCGTGACCGTTACGGCAGAACGCCCGTCGCAATCGGAAAAAAGCGGGGCGGGTACTGTGTTACTTTTGAGAAGTTCGCATATCTCAATCTCGGCTATAAGGACTATAAGGAACTCGGCGCAGGCGAAATAGTCGTGCTGACAACGGAAGGAGTAAAGACTCTGCTCGCTCCCGGAAGGGATATGCGCGTGTGCGCTTTCCTTTGGGTATATTACGGCTATCCTTCCTCGTCGTACGAGGGCAGAAGCGTGGAAAAAATGCGTTATCTCTGCGGTCGCGCGCTCGCTCGTCACGACGGTGACAGCATAAAGCCCGATTACGTAGCAGGCGTACCCGATTCGGGTATAGCCCACGCAATAGGCTATGCGAACGAGTCAGGCGTGCCTTACGCCCGTCCGTTCATAAAATATACCCCCACTTGGCCCCGTTCGTTCATGCCCCCTACGCAGGCAAAGCGCAACTTGATCGCCAAAATGAAACTTATTCCCATACACGAGATTATCGAAGGAAATCGTCTGGTCCTTATCGACGACTCTATCGTACGCGGTACTCAACTCCGTGAAACGACCGACTTCCTTTACGATAGCGGTGTCAAAGAAGTTCATATCCGTTTGGGTTGTCCGCCTATTATGTACGGTTGCAAATATCTCAACTTCTCCCGTTCGACGTCGGATATGGAACTTATTACACGGCGTGTAATCGTGGCTCTCGAAGGCGGAGAGCCGAGCGCGGACGTTCTTGCTGAGTACGCTAACCCCGATACCGAGCGTTACGCTAATATGGTGGAAGAGATTCGAAAGCAAATGCACTTTACTTCTTTACGTTATTCGCGCTTGGATGATATGATTTCGGCAACGGGATTGCCTGCTGAAAAACTCTGCACTTATTGTTGGAACGGAAAAGAATAAAAACCAAAGCGGTAACTTCTTCGGAAGAAACCGCTTTTTGCGTTATTTGCGTCCAAAAACCAACCTTTTTCTTCGCATTTAACAAAAGTTTTGCAAATTATAAAGAAAATTATCAAAAGCATTGCAAAATATTGCCAAGTGTGTTATAATATATAAAAATATAAAACAGATAAATCAGGAGATAATTATGAAAGCGTTATGTGATGGAAACGACCTTGCGGAAGCAGTCGGCAAAGCGATAAAGGCGACGGGTAGCAGAACGACTAATCCCGTGCTTGAAAACATCAAAATTGATGCAACGCCCGGCACGCTTACGCTCACGGCGACGGATAACGAACTCACAATAGAAACGAGTATCGTTGCCGACGTTTCAAGGGAAGGTACGATTCTCGTGCCCGGAAAACTTTTCAATGACTTTGCGCGCAAACTGACGGGGGAGAGAATAGAACTCGATTACGCCTCTGACAAACTCGTGCTCAGATACGGCGATAGCATAAGCGAGTTTTCTTGCGCGAACGTGGACGAGTATCCCGACCTGCCTATGGTTACCGAAGCGCAGTCTTTTGCGATAAGCCACGCTGATCTGAAAGACCTTATTTCAAAAGTAGCGTTTTCCGTATGTCAGGACGACACGCGCCCCATACTCAAAGGCGTTCTTCTTGAAGTAGAAGACGAAACGGTGACGGCAGTCGCTCTTGACGGTTACCGCCTTGCAAAATGCGTAAAGCCCATTACTTCGGCAACTGCGCTTATGGATGCAGTCGTGCCTGCTCGCTCCTTAAACGAAATAAGCCGTATGGACGGCGAGGACGATGGCAACGTAACCGTTTTCATACAGCGTAACCGCTTGCGTGTTGACCTCGGCCACACCACGATCACCACCGTTCTTCTCAACGGCGATTTCGTGCCCTACCGCAACATTATCCGCGACCGCTTTGAAACGGAAATTACCGTACCTTGCGAGCAGTTCGCAGTCAGCCTTGAACGCGCAATGCTCCTTTCCCGTGACGATAGAAGCAATCCCGTGCGTTTTGACATAACGGAAAGACTTCTTCGTATCTCTTCCGGTTCAGGCATGGGCAACCTTGACGAGAAACTTCCCATCGTAAACAAAGGCCCCGACCTTACCATAGCCTTCAACGCAAAATATTTCACCGAACTTCTTCGCGTGTGCGGTGTTGATGCCATAACCATAAAACTCAACAGCCCCGCCGATCCTTGTGTCGTTCTCCCCGCAAGCGGTTCTGTGGATTTCTTGTATTTGGTGTTGCCGGTACGCATCAGCTAATGACGACAGCGGATAGCACGCCTCTGACGAACTGCGTGTTCGCTCGTGTACGTTTTTGGTACACGTCGCTCACCAGCCGTCCGTCATAGGACGCACTCTCCACCGTCTTGACGACGGCGTATAACGCCGGTGATACGGGCTACGTTTGGTGCCCTGCCTCGGTCACGTACGTCCGTGTACGCTCCCTTCGGACAGTTCACCACCTGTTGCCCGTCTGAGCGTCACTCTCCACCGTCTTATCGACGGTGTAAAAGCACGCCTCTGACGAACTGCGTGTTCGCTCGTGTACGTTTTTGGTACACGTCGCGTAAGTAAAATGCCTCCCTTGTGCAAAGGGAGGTGGCTCGGCGTAAGCCGAGACGGAGGGATTGTAAAAAACAACCTCTCACTCTTATATAAAACAATAAAAAGAAAAAAAGTATGAAAGCAATAGTAACAGTATTAGGAAAAGACAAAGTAGGTATAATAGCAGACGTAGCCATGATTATGAAAGGTCACGGCGTTAATATCTGCGATATTTCTCAGACGCTTATGCAGGAGTATTTCACGATGATAATGCTCGTGGATCTTACCGCTTGCAAGTTGGACTTCACCGAACTCCAAGCCCTTCTCGCAGAGCAGGGCAAGACAATAGGCGTGGACATCAGGGTACAGCATCAGGATTTGTTTGATTCGATGCATAGAATATAATTCAGTCCTGCTCGTGACGGATAAAAATCCGCCAAAGGCATAGAGAGTCAACGAAAATGATAAACACCAGAGATATACTTGAAACAATAAAAATGGTTGATGACCAAAATCTTGACGTGAGAACGATAACTCTTTCGCTCTCTCTTCTTGATTGCGCGGACAGCGATGGAAAGAAAGCCGAGCGCAAGGTTTACGACAAAGTAATGCTGAGAGCAGGCAATCTCGTCAAAGTAGGCGAAAGACTGTCTGCCGAACTCGGTATCCCCATTGTCAACAAGCGAGTATCCGTTACTCCCGTTTCTCTCGTGGGCGCGCCGAGTGGCAACTACGTCGGGCTTGCAAAAATTCTTGACAAAGCGGCAGAGGAAATCGGCATAGACTTTCTCGGCGGTTATTCTGCGCTCGTGCATAAATCAATGACCGAGTTTGAAAAGGATTTCCTTGCAACCATACCCGAAGCGATCTCCGAAACGAAGAAGATATGTTCGTCCGTATGCGTAGCCTCTACGCGTAGCGGTATCAATATGGATGCGGTAGCGTTGATGGGTAAAATCATCAAGGACTTGGCGCATCGCACGGCGGATAACGGCGCGCTCGGTTGCGCGAAGTTCGTCGTGTTTGCAAACGCCGTTGAAGACAACCCGTTTATGGCAGGCGCGTTTACGGGGCTTGGCGAGGGCGAAGCAACGGTAAACGTGGGCGTTTCCGGTCCGGGAGTAGTAGCCGCCGCGCTCAAAAAATGCAAAGGCGCAGATCTTACGACGGTGGCGGACGTTATCAAAAAAACGGCGTTCAAAATCACGCGCGCAGGTCAGCTCGTGGGCGAAAAAGCAGCATCTCTTCTTGGCGCAAAGTTCGGCATAGTCGATCTTTCGCTTGCGCCTACGCCTGCAATCGGCGATAGCGTTGCCGAAATTCTTGAAATCATGGGACTTTCGAGCGTGGGCGGTCACGGTACGACGGCTGCTCTTGCGCTCCTCAACGACGCTGTCAAGAAAGGCGGTGTAATGGCGTCAGGCATGGTCGGTGGACTTTCGGGCGCGTTCATACCCGTCAGCGAAGACGCAGGAATGATAAAAGCCGTGCGCGAAGGCAAACTCTCACTCTCAAAACTCGAAGCAATGACCGCCGTTTGTTCCGTCGGTCTTGATATGATAGCCGTTCCCGGCGATACTTCCGCCCAGACAATCTCGGCAATAATAGCCGACGAGTGCGCTATCGGCGTAGTCAACAATAAAACCACCGCCGTCCGCATAATCCCCGTTCCCGGTATGACCGTCGGTGACGAAGTATCTTTCGGCGGACTGCTCGGCTCTGCTCCCGTAATGCCCGTAAGCGACGTTGACAGTAGTGAGTTTATAGAGCGCGGAGGGATTATACCTGCGCCGTTGCATTCATTAAAAAATTAGCCGACGTTTTCGACGTCGGATAGCAACGCTGATACGGGCTACGCTTGGCGACCTGCCTCGGTCACGTACTATTATGTACGCTCCCTTCGGACAGTTCACCAACTGTTGCCCGTCTGAGCGTCACTCTCCACCGTCTTAGTTCCTGTGCCGTCATCCTGAGCGAAACGAAGTGAAGTCGAAGGATCTCATTGCTGTATATTTCCCAATATACTATCCCAAGCGATAAAAAAGAGAGGAATTATGAAAAGAAGCGAAACGAGAATTGAATACACGTGGGATATGTCTCACATTTTCGCAAGTCAGTTGGAGTGGGAAAAGACTTTTTCTCAGACCAAGCATGCGATAGGCGAAATAACGAAGTACAAGGGCAAATTAAAGAGTCCCGAAATGACGCTTCGTCTTTTCCGCTTGATTGATGAAATCGGACTGAACGTGGAAAGATTATACGTATACGCGCATATGTTAATGCACGTAGACGGTACGAACAGCGATTCCGTTGCGCTTGCTCGCCGAGCGACAGGCATAAGCGCAAGTTTTTCGGCGAATTGTTCCTATATTGATCCCGAACTTACTTCGCTTTCGGACGGTGACCTTGATTTTATGATAAACCACCCGTCCTTTTCCGACTATGAGTATACTCTCGAACGTATAAAAAAGAGCAAAGCGCACGTACTCGGAGAAAAGGAAGAGTTCGTGCTTGCCCGTCTTGGCGAAGTCACGGGCTCGTTCAAGGATATTTTTGAGAAGATAGACAGCGTTGACTTGCCACACCCTATGGTACGTATTGGAGAAAAGCGCGTACCCCTTACTCACGGAACGTACGCCAGACTGCTTCAACACCCCAATCAAGACGTACGCAAACGCGCGTTCAAGACCTATTATTCGCTGTATGAAGAACGCATAAACACCATTGCGACTTGCTACGCCAACAACGTAAAGAAAAACAACGTGGTATCGTCGCTTCGTGGCTACGAAAGCGCAATGACCGCATCTATCGAAAACGACGACGTACCCGTTGGCGTTTATTCCAAACTCATTGAAGCCGTTCACGACAATCTTTCCACCCTGCACGAATACGTGGATTATCGCAGACTTGCGATAGGCGATCTGCACATGTACGATATGTACGTTCCTATCGTTCAGGGCGCGGACCTTGGAACGGATTATGAAACGGCGTTTAATATCGTTCTTGAAGCCCTTGCTCCGCTTGGCGAAGACTACGTAAGCGAACTGAAAAAAATGAAGGCTAAGCGCAGGATCGACGTTATGGAGAACGAAGGCAAGCGCGGTGGCGCGTACAGTTGGGGAGTATACGGTTCAGGACCTTACGTACTTCTCAATTACGCAGGAACTACGCACGATATCTTTACCATAGCGCACGAGCTCGGCCACGCAATGCACTCGCTGTACTCGGACAGACATCTTTGCTACAACAAAGCAGGTTATAGTATATTCGTTGCCGAAGTAGCAAGCACGACCAACGAAGTTCTGCTTCTGAAACACCTTATCGCGACCACCAAGGATAAGCGTGTGAAGAAATATCTGCTCTCGTATTATCTCGATATGTTCCGTACCACTCTTTTCCGTCAGACTATGTTCGCCGAGTTCGAACAGTTCGCGCATAACTCGGACGCCAAGGGCGAACCGCTTACCGTGGACTCGCTCAGCAAAGCGTACCTTCGTCTGAACAAGAAGTATTACGGCTCAGGAGTAAAACACGACAAGCAAATCCGTTATGAGTGGGCGCGCATACCCCATTTCTATAACGCCTTTTACGTATATAAATACGCGACGGGGCTCATTTCCGCAGTAACTCTCGCAAACTCCATACTCGGTGGCGGAGAAGATGCCGTACGCAGATATTTTGATAAATTCCTTTCGGCAGGCGGTCATAAATCCCCGTACGAAATTCTCAAAGATACGGGCGTAGATCTGCTTTCCGATCGCCCTTACCAGGTAGCAATGCTCGAATTCCGCAATACTCTCGGTGAGTTTACTTCGCTCGTTGACTGATTGCTAAACGTAGACAAAGAAGAAATTTTAAAAAAATAATTGACATTTCATTATCCTTATGCTATACTAATCAATAGTTTTTGGCTGTGATGAAGGCAGTAACGTAAATTCCATGCGTACAGAGAGTCGCGATAGGTGAGAGCGTGACGGTATAATTTGCGTGAAGAACACTTCGGAGCTCGCGGAAGAAAGCCTTTTTGGTGATTAGAACCGCGCGTTTATCGCGTAAAGATATAATTAAGTGGATTGCTTTGCAATCAATTTGGGTGGCAACGCGGAAGATAGAACCTTTCGTCCCATATTCGGGACGAGGGGTTTTTTGTTTTCTCTCACAAGTCCTGATTGTTTTTTGACGGAAAAAGACTTGCGCAATTCTTCGCATTTTGCTTTTATTACAGACTTTTCAAAATAAAAAAACCCTTTGTTTATTAAATAAATACACATACTATAAATCATAAAAACAGTACATATAGCTTGGCTATATAGAGGAGAATAATATGTTAAGAACACATACTTGTAACGAACTTCGCGTAGAGCAGATCGGACAAAAAGTTAGTCTTACGGGCTGGATAAGCACCGTACGCGACCACGGAGGCGTACTCTTTATTGACCTTCGCGACCATTACGGCGTAACGCAGATCGTACTTTCCGACGATTCGATGATCGCCGGCATTTCCAAGGAAACGGTCGTTCTCGTGGAAGGTGAAGTTACCAAGCGTGACGAAGAAACGGTAAACCCCAAGCTCGAAACGGGACTTATCGAAGTAAAAGCGACGAAGATAGAAGTTCTCGGACCTTGCCAACTCGGGTTGCCCTTTGAAATTGACGCTTCCACGCAGACGAGAGAGGACGTTAGACTCAAATACAGATATCTTGATCTCAGAAACGGCAAAATTCACAACAATATCGTGCTTCGTTCAAGAATACTCAGTTATCTTCGCTCGCAAATGGAAGAGCTGGGCTTTATGGAAATCCAGACGCCTATTCTTACTGCATCTTCCCCCGAAGGCGCGCGTGACTATCTCGTTCCCAGCCGTAAGCACAAGGGCAAGTTCTACGCATTGCCCCAAGCGCCCCAGCAGTTCAAACAGCTTCTTATGGCATCGGGTTTTGACAGATATTACCAGATTGCGCCCTGCTTCCGTGACGAAGACGCGCGACAGGATCGTTCTCCCGGAGAGTTCTATCAGCTCGACTTTGAAATGTCTTTTGCTACGCAGGAAGACGTATTCGAAGTGGCAGAAAAGGTGGTATACAACACCTTCAAGAAGTTCTCGAACAAAAAGGTTTCCGAGCCACCCTTCCGTCGCATTACGTTTGCAGATGCAATGATGAAGTACGGCACGGACAAACCCGATCTTCGCAACCCCTTGCTTATACAAGACCTTACGGACTTCTTCGCAAAGCACGAGTTCCTTAACATAAACGGCAGAACGGTGCCTTTCAAGAACAAACTCGTTCGCGGTATCGTCGCTAATTATCTCGTAAAGAGAGACGGTGACGGCGACGGTAAGAAAGCGTTTGAAAGAGCAATTGATGCGTATTCGAGAAGTATCGGTATGAAGTTCGGTATCGGTTATATCACGCTTGAAGACGGCGAGTACAAAGGCCCTATCGCCAAGTTCCTTACCGAAGAGCAGAAAGCCGAACTGACCGCGCTCGTAGGAATAAAGGAAGGCGAATCCCTTTTCTTCATCAGCGACAGCCCGTCGGTTATCAACCGATTGGCAGGTGAGATGAGAACGTGGATAGCAAGCGAACTCGGACTTATCAAAGACGACTCTTTCGAATTTTGCTTTATCGTGGATTTCCCGATGTACGAACTCAATGCGGAAACGGGCAAGGTAGACTTTACGCACAATCCGTTCTCTATGCCCCAAGGTGGTATGGAAGCGCTTACCACCAAAGATCCGCTTGAAATTTTCGCTTACCAATACGATATCGTATGTAACGGCGTAGAACTTTCGTCGGGCGCAGTCCGCAACCATAACCCTGATATTATGAGAAAGGCGTTCGAAATAGCAGGTTACGGCGAAGCCGATCTCAAAGCCAAGTTCGGCGCGCTTTATACGGCGTTCGCTTACGGCGCGCCTCCTCACGCAGGTATGGCGCCGGGCGTAGACAGAATGATAATGCTCATAGCGGGTGAAGAAACGATAAGAGACGTTATCGCTTTCCCTCTCAACGGCAACGCGCAAGACCTTATGATGGGCGCGCCCGGAGATGTAACCGAGCAACAACTCCGTGAAGTACACATAAAAATCAGAGATTAAGTTTATTGGCTGAAAGGAGGCCTATATGGACAGAGATACACTCAGACGGCTGGGTATGCTTAATCAGCTCAGCCTGACGGACGTTCAAAAGGAAGAAATAATAGCGTTCTTTGACGAAAGAGAGAGTGAAGCGAAAGCCGAACTCGACGTGATTGACACCTCTGACGTTGAAAGAATGGTTCACGTAATGCCCGTATTTACCGTAGTGCGTGAAGACGTTGCAAGCCAACCCTTTACGCGTGAGGCTCTTCAAGCAGGCGCGCCCGAAACGGACGAAGGTTATTGGTGCGTTCCCCGCGTACTGGAATAAGGAGGGCTTATGAAAATTTATAACGCAAAGAAAGAAATAACGTGCGACCGCAAAATAGTGGTTGACGATATGATACTCACGACGGATATGCCGACCACCGCAGGCTCGAAAATGCTGGACGGTTACGTAAGCCTGTTTGAAGCCGAAGTCCTTACCCGCGCTGGAAACGCAGGCTACGGCGTGATAGGAAAGACGAGCGTAGGCGAGTTCGCCATTGACCTTGTGGGTGAAACGGCGCAAGACGGCGCGCTTATAGAAGACGGTATTCTCAAAAGCGCAACGGCAGAAGCGATTAAGTCAGGCGACGCTATTTGTGCGATCACGTTGGACGTAAACGGCTCCGTTCGTCGAAGCGTTGCTCAGAACTCGCTCGTCAGCGTAAAGCCGACTTACGGTACGGTGTCGCGTTACGGCACGATTCCCGTGGCTTGCTCGGGTGAAACGGTCAGCGTTGTGGCGAAAACGGCAACGGCGTGCAGAGAACTGCTTGACGTTATTGCAGGTCACGACGATAAAGACGGCACGAGCCTTCCCGAAACGGAGATTGCGAAAGTGTCGGAAACAAAGCCCGTTCGCCGTATTGCGCTTCTTACGGATATGACCAAAGGCGTTGACGAAGAAACGAGCGCGCGTCTTGATGCGTTCAGCAAAAAACTCACCGCATTGGGCGTAGAAGTGGTTAGTGTGGAGAACTCGATTATTCCTGTTTCCCGAGTGGCGTGGAATATCCTTATGAGCGCGGAACTTTGCAACAACGTTTCCCGTTATGACGGAGTGAAGTACGGTTACAGAGCGCAAAACTTTACGAACATTGACGAACTTTATACCAACAGCAGAACGGAAGCGTTTGGCGAATTGCTCAAAACGGCGATTATTTTCGGTTCGGAAACCCTTTCTACCGAAAACTATATGAAAGTATACGACAAGGCTCTCCGCGTTCGCAGAGTGATCGTGGAAGAGTTTGCAAGACTTTTCGCTGACTACGATGCAGTTCTTACTCCTGCTTGCTCAATGATGGCGTATCCCGAGAGCGTTCGCGCGGATAAGTATATTTCTTATAAAGAGAACTTCTATACCGCCCCTGCATCAATAACGGGCTTACCTGCCGTGGTGGCGGAAGGCGCGCAACTGATAGGCAAGGCGTTCTCCGAAAACGCGCTCCTTGATCTCGTCGCGCTTTGCGAAAAGGAGGGAAAATAATTATGAAGTACGAAACCGTTATCGGACTTGAAGTCCACGTGGAACTTGCCACAAACTCCAAGATTTTCTGCTCCTGCTCGGCTCACTCGTACGGCGCACAGCCCAACGAACACGTTTGCCCTGCTTGTTGCGGTATGCCCGGAATGCTCCCCGTTGTAAACAAGCGAGTAGTCGATTATGGTATCAAGGCAGGACTTATGCTCGGTTGCGACATCAACCGTACCACCACTTTCGACAAAAAGAGTTATTATTATCCCGATTTGCCTGCCGCTTACCAAACGACGCAATGGTTTGCGCCCGTTGCAGTAAACGGCTTGGTGGAAATAGAAACATCCAAGGGCAAGAAAGGCATACGCATTAAGCAAATCCATATGGAAGAAGACGCAGGCAAACTCGTGCACGATATCCGCGAAGACACCACGCACGTTGACTTCAACCGTACCAGCGTTCCCCTTATCGAAATAGTAAGCCAGCCCGACCTTTCCAGCGCCGAAGAAGTAGAAGCATATCTGGAAAGATTAAAGACCTTGCTCCGTTACGCAAGGGTGGCGGAATGCGAAATGGCTCACGGAACGATGCGTTGCGACGTAAACCTTTCCGTTCGTCCTGTCGGTAGCAATAAACTCGGCGTTCGTACCGAAATGAAAAATATGAACTCGATTGAAGCAATCAAGAGAGCGATTGAGTATGAAACGGCAAGACATATTGACGCTGTGGAAAATGGCACCGAAGTCCTCGTGCAGGAAACCAGACGTTGGGACGATATTAAGGGCAAGAGTTACGCTATGCGAACGAAAGAAACGGCAGGCGATTACCGTTATTTCCCCGATCCCAACGTAATGCCCGTCGTTATCGACGAAGCGTGGTTTGAGTCGATGAAAAACTCTCTTCCCGAATTCCCCGAAGTCAAGCGCGCGCGTTATATGCAGGAATACGGACTGAGCGAGTATGATGCGGAACAACTCACCAAGAGCATTGCGCTTTGCGAGTGTTTTGAAGGCGCATCAGCGGTCTGCGGAAGCCCGAAGGATGCTACGAACTGGATTTTGTCTGAGATTATGAACCTGCTCAATCTCCGTCAGATGACCTACGATATGCTCACCGTCAACGGCAAATCGCTGGGCGAACTTATTCTGCTCGTGTCAAACGGCAAGGTTGGCCGTGCGAACGCAAAGAAAGTCCTTTCCGCTATGTTCGATAATCCCGAACTTTCACCCGAAAAGTACGCAGAAGAAAACGGTCTTATCATCTCCAACGATACCGGATTGATTGATAAAGTAGTGAAAGAAATCGTCGCTTCCGATCCCAAGTCCGTTGCCGATTATAAAGGCGGAAAAGAAAAGGCTCTTATGGCGCTCTTTGGACGCTGTATGAAAACGCTCAAAGGCAACTGCGATCCGCAGGTTCTCAGAAAAATACTGATAGACTATATCGCAAAAGTTTAATAATTTCGCACAAACAAAAATCGACAAGTAAACCTTGTCGATTTTTTATTGGTTGCGGGAGAAGAATGAAAAACTACATCTTAAAGCAAAACAATTTGCCCACCCATAAGAATAAACTTTTAGGACTCAACAACCCTCAAGATAGGTTTAGTAATGTCCAACATCTGACCGCTTTTGTAAAAGTTTTATTAAATGGACTGGTAAAAAACAGTCGATAGTTACAACTTCTTTATTTGCTTTATCAAACTCAATTTTACAATTTTCAAAATTTATCATTGTTTTCTCCTTTGTTTCTTAACTACTGTAATTGTTTAGTAATTTCTATAAAGAATTCTTTACTCCACAAATCTAGTTTGGATTTATCCCTGACAAACGGAAGTACGTCTTCACGCGCTTGCGCAAAGTCCATATTAGAAAATCTTTCGTTTAATAACGTTTTTAAGTTCTCTATAGTTAGGTTGTAATCTTCTGCAATATATTTAGATTGAACCAACTTAGCCTTTAAATTTACGAGATTTACCTTAGCGCCCATCGATAAAAAGAACACGTAATCGTAAAAATCTCTACCTTTTACTCTTGTTCTCCAATTCCTACAAAGGCAAGCGTGAATTTTTCCTGCAAAAAGCGAAGGCATGTCGTAAAGTCTTACTTGATAAGGGGATGGCAACAAGCCAAACTTTGTTTCATACGTCGCACCACTAGGTGGATTTACGTCAACCTCAAACTTTACTTTAATAACTTCTTCTTTGTTAATAATGTTGGTATCGTTTGACTCTTCATAAAAAATTAAAATATGTTCTTTAGTGTTTCCTTTCAAAAATGCTGATTTAACGTTTGAATCAATGGTTTTTTCTTTTTCGCTAACGCTAAAATTAAGCCCCAAAGATTTAGTTTCGTTCTCTATATAGGAGAAATATTTAGTTAGGTCAAAATCAGGGTTTTGCGAAACAAGTGAAAAATCTAAATCTTCACTAAATCTATCTAAACCATAGAAAATCCTAAGTGCAGTTCCACCATAAAAAGCGGCTTCTCTAAAAAAACCGCCACGAGAAAGACCACAAAGAACAACTTCTTGAACAATTTCTTTTATGGCGTTTTTCTTATCGTCTATATCTCTTATTTGATATTTTGAAAGCATTTGAGATAAAACTTGTTGCATATTATTTTATTTCTCCTATTAACTTTACTAATAAATTTAAGTTCGTTGAACGGTAGAGTGGTGCTATTTTTAATATATCTTCTTTATTTAACTTGTTAAAAGCATCTTCGTCGATTCTTAAATCTTCAAAAAGCAACTTTTTTAATTCTTTAATATTTTTAACGGGTGATAAAGTATAAAGTTTATCACAAAGCGCCTTTTCTGGTGTTGCCACTTGATAAGAATATTGCCCGTCCATAATAGCGATAACACCTAAACTAAAAACACCCTTTGGAACATCTCTATAAATAAACGTTCCAAAATGATTTGTGTAGGTCTTTACCTTTCTTTTGTTGAACGTAGCACAAGTAATCGTATGGTAAATCGCTTCGGGAATTAGACCACGATTATGCAGAACGTAATCAAAGGATATATACGATGGACCGTAAATAAACTGTGCCAATCTTGGCGCAAAAGCATTCGGGTCAGTTTCATACACACCTTTAACCAAAGGAAATAACTTCCCGTTTTTGATATCTCGTGAAATTCTACCCATTTTATTAGACAAATGCGAATATTGTTCTTGTAATTGTTGCGTCGTTACTATCATATCTTTTCTCCAGATAATGCTATTATACAGTATTTTTTGGAGAAAATCAACAAGTCTAATGAATTTTTTTAACATTATTTACTAATTTTTTTAATTCCGCTTTCAAAACTTGAAAAATTTTTATTTTTCGAAAGCGATATTGTTGTGCTTTTAAAAACATATTGTCAATACTATATTACTTGATTTTTTATAATTTTGCGCTAGGACGCGTGTTTGTTTTGATACGAGTTTTAGAGAAAAACAAACAGCCCTTTTACAAGGACTTAAATAAAAAATGACCCAACACTAGTTTGAGTTTCGGATTGGGTTACAAGTGGTTGCGGGAGGAGGGCCGTCAATGCGCCGAAGGCGTATTCACGGAGCGAAGCGGAGTTACCGGAAACCTCTGGGTTAAAAAAAATCGACAAGTAAATCTTGTCGATTTTATTGGTTGCGGGAGGAGGACTCGAACCTCCAACCTCTGGGTTATGAGCCCAGCAAGCTACCGATTGCTCCATCCCGCGTCAAAGTGCGTAATATTAATTTATTCTCTGGGTTATACTCGGCTTACGCCTCGTGGCGTTCGGAAACTGCGTTTCCTCGGCTGAGGAGCTACCAGCAAGCTACCGATTGCTTTCGTCCGCGTCAAAGTGCG